>NZ_CABTJS010000105.1:0-123211 GCF_902485085.1 uncultured Kluyvera sp. | reverse complement strand
TTACCGCCAGCAGCGCACGGGCAATTTCCACCATGCGCTGATTCTTATCCATCGCCATTTTGCGCAGACAGTGCCAGGCCTGTTCTTCGTTCATATGACGGTGGGTCATCAGCACGCTTTTGGCTTTATCAATCAGCCGACGCTCCTCCAGCGTATCCTTGAGCGAGGCTAACTGACTGGAGAGTTGCTCCAGCTCCCGCGCCTGCTGGCGTACCAGCGGCAAAAGCTGGCGGTCGAGATGCAGCACCATGTTATCGCTGGCCGGATCGTCACCCACCGGGTCCAGCGCCTGTTGCTCTTCATCATCCAGCAGCAGGTCATCCACCGCCGTCATCAGTTCGCTAATCAAGGCTTCTTCAAGCCCGCGCATTTGCTCCAGACGCTGGGTTTGCAACTGGAACCAACGCAGCGCGCTGGCACCATCGTCCGCCGGGGGCTGGCGAGTGCAGGCAATGCGTCGCAACTGTTCAATGGCGATGCTCGCCTGACACTCGGTATAAAACAGCATCTTAAGCGGGCTGGTCGCCAGCGATAAAAAACTGTCAAAACAGGGTTGTTGACCGTCGATGCGATCCACCAGCCGCTGGCGCAGTTCGCTGCTAAAGCTGCCCTGCGCAAAACCCTGCGCTCCTAGCGCGCGCTCCTGTCCCACCAACTCTTTACCCTGCATAAAGCTGTACAGCGCCACCAGACGCCCGGCAAGCGTCGGGTCATCAATACTGTCGTTAAGCTGTGGGATGATATTCAGCAAATGGCGGATAGTGCGGTTGAACTGGCTGGATGCGGTTTCGGCAGAGACCTGCTGGCTGGCAACGCTCTCTCTCAACGAAGGCACCTGCTCCAGCGACCAGACCGCGCGGGCGATGCGCTGGCATAAACCGCTGGCAGAGGGTAAGTATTGCGGCTGGAGATGAGCCAGCAGTTGGCGAATCTGTTCATCCACCAGTGCCGCGCTGGCACGACGCTCGGCGGCGTATAATCGCCCCTGCGAACATAACCATATGTTGGACGCCCCGCGTTCACACTGTAACATGTGCACCACGTGGCTTAACTGGCTGACCAGTTGCCCCTGCTGCGCCAGCTGTTGGAGCTGTGTTTTCTGCACCTGACGCGCGTAACGAAACCACTCGATAGCGCCGGGTGTATCATCTTCACGGTTTATCATGCGCTCTCCCGTTAGAGGATTTGCTTACCATCCTGATGTCTAGCAATAACCGTGCCTTAAAGGAGTTCAGATGCAACGTATTGTCATTATCGCCAACGGGGCTGCCTACGGCAGTGAGTCGCTGTTCAATAGTCTGCGTTTAGCCATTGCCCTGCGCGAGCAGCAGGACGACCTGCAGCTTCAGCTTTTTTTGATGTCTGACGCCGTGACGGCGGGCCTGCGCGGGCAGAAACCCGCCGAGGGCTACAACATTCAGCAGATGCTGGAAATTCTCACCGCTCAGGGAGTTCCCGTGAAATTGTGTAAGACCTGCACCGACGGGCGCGGCATCACCGCCCTGCCGCTGATTGACGGCGTGGAGATTGGTACGCTGGTCGAGCTGGCCCAGTGGACGCTGGCGGCCGACAAAGTGCTGACCTTCTGATTTAGCATCGTCAAAGCCCCAATCAGCGCAGCCCGCTAAAACCATGGCCATTTAAAGGATATTATTTCACCTTTGTGACGTTCCTCACCGATTTGTCACGATAGCTGAATGCATTCAGGGATATTGTCATTTTTGTTGAAGTGTTACGGCATTTTTTGATCAAAATCAGCATCGGTGTGGTCAGGGTTTGGTGTTATGCGATGAGTGATTTGTGAACAACATCACAGGCAGGATTAACGCGTAGGGAGTGCGTAGACTCATTTGCAGCGGAGTATTTTGGCGATGGTAAAAGCAAGTTTGACGTTATTTGGTGGGGATACAGTCGTGGTGCGTTGTTCTGAGCGTTGCCATATTCATTTGATGAGCACGCAGAAAAACACCAGCAGCTGCGGTTCTGATATTTTAAGCGTGCAAAACGAAGAGAAAGCGTACCTGACCGTGCCTTACAGCGGGACCTGGAATGTGCTGATCGACAGCCACAGCCAGTCTCTTGAACACTCCATCAGCTACGTTGCCGCCTGATATAGAGCATGTAGGCCGGATAAGCGAAGCGTCATCCGGCATTCAGCCCCGAAAGCACGCACTTGCGGGGCTTTTCTTTATGCCACGCCCGGCTGATTAATTCCCACCCACCAGATGCCGCACGTTGTTAATCAACTCATTCAGGCCGTCATCCTGCATCCCCAGCTTTTGTAGCTCCTGCTCCAATGAGAAGAGATACTGCGCATTGGTACCTAATGGGCCGCTGGCGCGGGCAATCAGCGGGGCAATCAGCTGCACGCTGGTATCTGACTCATACAGCGGGTGGCGCGGGTCCATGATAAACACCAGCGCGTTGACCGTCCGGCCATCGTCCAGCGCCAGCTTGCACCAGGTGGGCAGATAGCAGCCGGTGATCATCTCGCGCTTCCACAGCAGCGACAGCTCGTTTTCAATTTCATCATCCGGCAGACGGTAGGCCACACCAGTGGTGCGACCGCCCTCTTTCAGCGCCAGCATACGACCCGGCTGACAGGCGCTACCTCGCCCCGCCGTCAGACGCAAACAGAAAGCACGATGCCAGCCCACCAGGGTACCGGTGACCGACTCGCTAAAATTCAGCGCCGGGTTCCACATCAGGGAGCCGTAGCCAAAAATCCACACCGGGCCGTTATCAGGCCGACAGGCCAGCGTCGCCGCCAGCGACGCTGCGCGCTGCTCAGCGGACCAAAGCAGAGATTCCTCAATGGCGCCAAACGCCGTTGTACAATCCGCCTTCATTAAGAAATCACGCGTTAACACTTTAAACCTCCACCGCCACTTCTCTTCCCTGCTTCACATGCGTTCTTACGGGAACGGATGGCGACCTCCGGAGCTGTCTTTGATGAAATATTATCCAGCTTTATGGTTCAGGATGCAATTTGTCTCCCATTGCGATCCTCGGTTCAAGCGGGTTTTACCGATAAGTAAAATAGGAAATCCAGCGCATTAATACGCTGTTATTTAAAAAATATTTAGTCAGTACTTTATATTATAGCCATCTATTAGAAAAAAAAGCGTTATGGGTAAACTTTAGTAAAAAATCGCATTCTGAACGCTAAAATTTGTTAATTTACGCTGCTGATTTTTTCTATAATTATAAATACCTGCAGATATGGAGACAAACATGACCCACGCACAAGAGGCGGTGAAAACTCGCCATAAGGAGACGTCGCTTATTTTCCCGCTGGTGGCACTGGCAATTCTGTTCTTCTGGGGAAGCAGTCAGTCATTGCCAGTGGTCATTGCTATCAACGCTATGGCGTTGGTCGGTATTCTCAGCAGCGCCTTTAGCGTCGTTCGTCACGCGGACGTGCTTGCGCACCGTTTGGGTGAGCCGTACGGTTCTCTGATTTTAAGTCTTTCCGTTGTTATCCTAGAAGTGAGCCTGATTTCAGCGCTTATGGCAACCGGCGATGCCGCGCCAACGTTGATGCGCGATACGCTCTATTCCATCATCATGATTGTAACCGGCGGCTTAGTCGGCTTCTCGTTATTGCTCGGCGGACGTAAATTTGCCACGCAATATATGAACCTGTTTGGCATCAAGCAGTATTTAATTGCCCTGTTCCCGCTCGCTATTATTGTACTGGTATTCCCGACCTCACTGCCGGGTGCCAATTTTACGATTGGTCAGTCGCTGCTGGTGGCCTTAATTTCTGCCGCGATGTACGGCGTGTTTTTACTTATTCAGACCAAAACGCACCAGAGTCTGTTTGTCTACGAGCATGAAGATGACAGCGACGATGATGACCCACACCACGGTAAACCTTCGGCGCACAGCAGCCTGTGGCATGCGGTATGGTTGATTGTGCATCTGGTTGCGGTTATCGCGGTCACGAAAATGAACGCCAATCCGCTGGAGACGCTGCTGACCAGCATGAACGCACCGGTTGCTTTTACCGGCTTCCTGGTCGCACTGCTTATCCTCTCGCCGGAAGGTCTGGGGGCATTGAAGGCGGTACTGAACAATCAGGTACAGCGCGCGATGAACCTGTTCTTTGGCTCGGTGCTGGCGACCATCTCGCTGACCGTGCCGGTGGTGACGCTCATTGCGTTTATGACCGGGAACGAGCTGATGTTTGGCCTGGGCATGCCGGAGATGATTGTGATGGTCGCCTCGCTGGTGCTTTGCCATATTTCCTTCTCGACCGGGCGTACCAACGTGCTGAACGGCGCGGCGCATCTGGCGCTGTTTGCGGCGTATCTGATGACGATTTTTGCCTGAGTGCTGTTCCCGGCGGCGCTTCGCTTAGCCGGGCTACAGACGATTTGCCATCCAGCAACCATGACAAAAAAGCCGACCCCAGGGTCGGCTTTTTTATTCATCAGCAAAACTTATTTGCTGGTATCCAGCTCATCGAAGCCTTTTACCAGGTCATCGATAGCTTTCATTTGTTTCAGGAATGGTTCCAGCTTATCCAGCGGCAGCGCGGACGGGCCGTCACAGCGTGCGTTTTCCGGATCCGGATGCGCTTCAATGAACAGACCAGCGATACCCACCGCCATGCCCGCGCGCGCCAGCTCGGTAACCTGAGCACGACGACCGCCGCTTGCTGCACCAAACGGGTCGCGGCACTGCAGGGAGTGGGTAACGTCGAAGATAACCGGGGAGTTGTTGGACGCTTTTTTCATCACGCCAAAGCCCAGCATATCCACAACCAGGTTATCGTAACCGAAGTTAGAACCACGGTCGCACAGAATAACCTTGTCGTTACCGCCTTCGATAAACTTGTCGACGATATTACCCATCTGGCCAGGGCTTACGAACTGCGGTTTCTTCACGTTGATGACTGCGCCGGTTTTCGCCATCGCTTCAACCAGGTCAGTCTGACGCGCAAGAAACGCTGGCAGCTGAATAACGTCAACCACGTCAGCAACCGGCTGTGCCTGGCTTGCTTCGTGAACGTCGGTGATGATTTTCACGCCGAAGGTCTGCTTCAGCTCCTGGAAAATCTTCATCCCTTCTTCCAGGCCAGGACCACGGTAAGAGTGAATGGATGAACGGTTGGCTTTATCAAAAGAGGCTTTAAATACGTAAGGGATGCCCAGTTTCTGAGTCACGGTCACGTAGTGTTCGCAGATACGCATCGCCAGGTCACGAGACTCCAGCACGTTCATACCGCCGAAGAGAACAAACGGCAGGTCGTTTGCTACTTTGATATCACCAATGCTAACCACTTTTTCTTTCATAAGATCGCCTTGTTAGGGAATTTTCCGCGATTATAACCGCGTTTGTCGCTAATTAGTGAAGCGTAATTTGTTTATGCGAGATGGTATTAATCTGCGCGCGGATCATTTCGCTAATCGGGTCTTCCGGACATTGCTCAACGAAATAATTCAAATCATTCAGCGCGATATGTTCACATTCAAGCTGCGCATAGATTAGCCCACGGTCACGAATTTCGTACGGGTCTTCCGGGTTAAACTGCAGCAGCGTCTGGCTAGCGCCCAGCGCAAGCTCCATCTGCCGCTCTTCCATCAACGCCGATTTCAGCGTATCCAGCAGCTTGCGAACAACCTCGGCGTTGTCTGCTTCATCAAGGTCTTCATTAAACAGCTCGGCCATCGGGCCAATATTACCTTTCAGCCACACTTCCAACGTGTGCTCATCAAGCGTGTCGCCGTTAAACGGGTTAATCAGCCACATCTCCGCATCGTCTACATCAGCACGCAGCAGTAATTGCGTTGGGAAGATAACGGGCACCACCGGAATATCAAGGTTGCCGGCGATCCACAGCATTATCGCCCCCAGCGTCACCGCGCTACCGCGACGGTTCTTCAGCACCTGATCCAGCCACAGTGCGTCTGAAAGGCGATATTTGCCCGAGGAATCGCTGAAATTCCACTCATGATAGAAGAGTTCAATCAGACGCTCCATCTGGCGCGGTAACGGCCAGGCTGGGCTGATCTCTTCACGCGCAAGCGCCACCAGACACTCGAGCTGTTCACGCACCACCTGCGATGGGAAATCATCACGAATGAATTCGGAAATCAGGATCATGCCGTCGCATAGCGGCGCTTTATTAAATTCAAAATCAGCCAGTGACTTCATACCCTACCCTAACAGCGGAACTTTAGTGATGGCGAGTTTAACGATGATGCACAACACCACCAACGCCAGCAGAAAGGCAACAAACCGGCTCTGCTGACTGCGCGGTCGACGACGACCCAGCGCAACAAACCCTAAAACGATGTAGACGATAACGCCAAACAGCTTCTCCGTCAGCCACGTCCCTTCTTCGGTGAATGGGAAATAGCGCGTCATCACCATTAGCGCCACACCGCTGAGCAGCAAAAGGCTGTCGACGCCATGCGGCAGTACGCGCACCCAGCGCGCATCAAACAGCGGGCTTTGATGGTGTTTCCACCAAAAGCGCAGTGCGAAAAAGCTCACCGAGACGATAGCCGCCCCAATGTGCAAATAGAGCACCCATAAAAACAGATTCATCCGTGTGCCTCCACGTTACCAGGCCACTGTGCCAGCGTCAGGCGGTCATTGTCGCCGTAGTCGCGGCAGGTTTCAGCCTGAAGATAGCCAGCGGACGTAAACAGCTCACGCACCGCGGCGCCCTGCTTCCAGCCGTGCTCCAGCAGCATATAGCCACCGGGTTCCAGCCACGTACGTCCCTGGATGATGATATGTGCCAGGTCAGCCAGACCGTTATCCCCCGCCACGAGAGCCGTTTTCGGCTCAAAACGCACATCCCCCTGCGCAAGATGTTCATCCTGCTCGTCGATATACGGCGGATTGCTGACGATCATCGCAAAACGCTGCTCACCCAGCGCGCTGAACCAGTCGCTTTGCAGGATAGTGACGTTATTAATGCGCAGATTATCGGCATTACGCTGCGCCAGCGCGACAGCATCGGCAACATAATCTACGGCGGTAAGCGTACAGTCGGGGCGTTCGCTCGCCAGCGCCAGCGCCACCGCACCGGTGCCGGTGCCAAGGTCAAGAATACGGCACGGCGTCGACGGCAAACGCGCCAACGCCTGTTCAACCAGACATTCGGTATCCGGGCGCGGGATAAGCGTAGCGGGAGAGACAAACAGCGGCAACGACCAGAATTCGCGCGTGCCCACCAGATGGGCCACGGGCTCGCCGTTCACGCGACGGGCCAGCAGTTGCGCCAGCGTTTCAGCCTGCGGCGCAGTCAGCTCGGTTTCATCGAACGCCAGGATATAGGTTCGTGCTTTACCGGTTACATGTCCCAGCAAGATTTCCGCGTCACGACGAGGGCTTTCGCCACCCTGTAGCGCCGTCACGGCCTGCTGCAGCCATTGTCGATAAGTCATCATTCCTGCTCGGAAAGCGCCGCCAGCTGGTCGGCCTGGTATTCCTGCACGATAGGCTCAATCAGCATATCCAGCTTACCTTCCATGGTTTCATCCAGACGGTAAAGCGTCAGGTTGATACGGTGGTCGGTCACGCGGCCCTGCGGGAAGTTATAGGTCCGGTTACGGTCGCTGCGGTCGCCGCTGCCCAGCAGGTTACGACGTTCGGAGGCTTCAGCCTGCTGACGACGGGCAATTTCCGCCGCGCGAATACGCGAGCCCAGCACCGACATCGCTTTGGCTTTGTTTTTATGCTGGGAACGTTCATCCTGACATTCCACCACGATGCCGGTCGGCAAGTGGGTAATACGGATAGCGGAGTCGGTGGTGTTAACGTGCTGACCGCCCGCGCCCGAGGAGCGGAAGGTATCGATACGCAGGTCCGCCGGATTGATATCCGGTAATTCCGCTTCCGGTACCTCTGGCAACACGGCCACGGTACAGGCGGAGGTGTGAATACGCCCCTGAGATTCGGTGGCCGGAACGCGCTGCACGCGATGGCCGCCGGACTCAAATTTCAAACGACCGTAAACGCCTTCACCGCTGATTTTGGCGATCACTTCTTTGTAACCACCGTGCTCACCTTCGTTGGCGCTCATGATCTCGACACGCCAGCGGCGCGATTCGGCGTAGCGGCTGTACATGCGGAACAGGTCGCCGGCAAAAAGCGCGGCTTCATCACCGCCGGTACCGGCGCGTACTTCAAGGAAGGCATTGCGTTCGTCGTCCGGATCGCGAGGCAGCAGGAGTACCTGAAGCTGTTGCTCCAGTTCTTCTTCTTTGGCTTTGGCTTCCTGCAACTCTTCCTGCGCCATTTCGCGCATTTCCGGGTCGTCGAGCATCATCTGGGCAGTTTCAATATCGTCCTGAACCTGACGCCAGTCGGTATAACAGCGAGCCACGTCGCCCAGCTGTGCGTATTCGCGGGACAGCGCGCGGAAACGGTCCTGATCGGCAATAGTTGCTGCGTCTCCGAGCAGCGCCTGAACTTCTTCATGGCGCTCGTAGAGAGCTTCCAGTTTAGCAACAATAGAAGGCTTCATTGGCGTAAATGCACCTTGTTATAAATAGAGTTGTGCTACTCCAGCCCGAGGCTGTTGCGCAGAATATGCAGGCGTTCGTCATCCCCGTCACGGGCGGCCTGCTGAAGAGATTTGGTTGGCGCGTGGATCAGGCGGTTGGTTAACTTGCGCGCCAGATCCTGCATGATGACCTGCGGATCGCCACCCTGTTCGAGTGCGGCGATCGCTTTAGCGGTGAGTTCTTCACGCGCCGTTTCAGCCTGGGAGCGATAATCACGGATGATCTCACTGGCGCTTTGCGCGCGTAGCCAGGCCATAAACTCACTGGTTTCCTGCTCGACGATGGTTTCAGCCTGTACCGCGGCGGCTTTACGCTGCGCGAGGTTATTCTGAATAATGTTTTGCAGGTCGTCCACGCTGTAGAGATAGGCGTTAGCGAGTTTCCCCACCTCTGGCTCTACGTCGCGTGGAACGGCAATATCCACCAGCAGCATCGGCTGGTTGCGACGCGCTTTCAGCGCGCGCTCCACCATCCCTTTACCGATAATTGGCAGCGGGCTGGCGGTAGAACTGATAATGATGTCGGCCTCTTTCAGGCGTTCATCGACGTCGCTCAGCGCGATCACTTCGGCTCCGACCTCATCGGCCAGCACCTGTGCGCGTTCGCGGGTACGGTTGGCAATCACCATTTTTTTCACGTGATGTTCGCGCAGATGGCGCGCCACCAGCTCGATGGTTTCACCCGCACCCACCAACAGTACGGTGACCGACGAGAGCGATTCGAAAATCTGTCGCGCCAGAGTGCAGGCCGCAAACGCCACCGACACCGCGCTGGCGCCGATATCCGTTTCCGTGCGCACGCGTTTGGCAACAGAGAAGGATTTCTGGAACATGCGTTCCAGCTCACTGACGTGCAGATGCCCGCGGCTGGAATCAGCAAACGCTTTTTTAACCTGCCCTAAGATTTGCGGCTCACCCAATACCAGCGAGTCCAGTCCGCTGGCAACGCGCATCAAATGGCTGACGGCGTCGTTGTCCTGGTGCCAATAAAGGCTCTGGCGCAGTTCTTCTTCATTCAGGCCGTGGTAATCGCACAGCCAGCGAATAATCGCTTCATGCTGATTATCCTGCTCTTCTACGCTGAGGTAGAGTTCGGTGCGGTTACAGGTCGACAGTACCACGCCTCCTTGCACCATTGGCTGAGCCAGCAGGCTCTCCAGCGCCTGGTCAAGCGTATCTGGCGAAAACGTCACACGTTCTCGCAGCGCTACCGGGGCTGTTTTATGATTGATGCCAAGAGCTAAAAGGGTCATTGTGCGGGAGTAGTACCAGCGTTGATAAGGTTAGTCTGAGCGCATCATACAGGATGCGCGAGATCAATAAAAGGGACGCCCCCCTTTTGGAGTAATAGGCGGGCTTGGTTAATTTTATGATTTAAGACAACTTGAGCGTAGACGCTGCCCGCAGGCAACGCTAGCATTAAGCGTTATCACTGCAACGCATTTCAAGGATTGTCATGTCTGATTTCCGCCTGATTCGTCTGCTGCCGCTGGCAGCCCTGGTCCTTACCGCCTGTACCACCACTGCGCCAACGGGCCCGGGCAAAAGCCCAACCGCCCCTGAGTGGAAGCAGCACCAGCAAGAGGTCCGTCAATTAAGCCAGTATCAGACCCGCGGCGCGTTTGCGTATCTGTCCGACCAGCAAAAGGTTTACGCTCGCTTCTTCTGGCAGCAAACCGGCCAGGACAACTATCGTCTGCTATTGACCAACCCGCTTGGCAGCACTGAGCTTGAGCTGATTGGTAAACCGGGTTCCGCACAGCTGACCGATAACAAAGGCCAGCACTATACCGCCGCCGACGGCGAAGAGATGATTGGTAAGCTTACCGGGATGCCCATTCCGCTCAACAGCCTACGTCAGTGGATCCTCGGCCTGCCGGGCGACGCTACCGACTATAAGCTCGATGACCAGTATCGCCTGAGCGAGCTCAACTACACCCAGAACGGGAAAACCTGGAAAGTGGTGTACGGCGGCTATGACAGCAAAACCAAACCGGCCCTGCCGTCTAACATGGAACTGACCGAAGGTTCACAGCGCATCAAGCTGAAAATGGATAACTGGATCGTTAAATGATGACCCGTTGGCCCTCCCCGGCAAAGCTGAACTTGTTCTTATACATCACCGGGCAGCGTGCGGACGGTTATCACACGTTGCAGACGCTGTTTCAGTTTCTCGACTACGGCGATACGCTGACCATTGTGCCGCGCCAGGATGGTCAGCTGCGGCTGCTCACCCCCGTGGACGGCGTGCCGAACGAAGAGAACCTGATTATTCGCGCCGCGCGCCTGCTGATGAAAACCGCCGCCGATAGCCAGCGTCTGCCTGAAGGCAGCGGCGCGGACATCAGCATTGATAAGCGCCTGCCAATGGGAGGCGGCCTTGGCGGCGGTTCATCTAACGCCGCTACCGTGCTGGTTGCGCTTAACCATTTATGGCAGTGCGGGCTCTCGGATGATGAGCTGGCGACCATTGGCCTGACGCTCGGTGCCGATGTTCCGGTGTTCGTCCGCGGTCATGCGGCCTTCGCTGAAGGGGTTGGTGAGGTGCTAACGCCGGTAGAAGTTGCGGAAAAATGGTACCTTGTGGCCCACCCCGGTGTCAGCATTCCAACTCCGGTTATCTTCCGCGACCCGGAGCTGCCACGAAACACCCCGGTCAGGTCAATAGAAACGTTATTAAATTGTGAATTCGGCAATGATTGCGAGGTTATCGCAAGAAAACGTTTTCGCGAGGTTGATGATGTGCTTTCCTGGCTGTTAGAATACGCGCCGTCGCGCCTGACTGGAACAGGAGCCTGTGTCTTTGCTGAATTCGACACGGAACTCGCTGCCCGCCAGGTGCTTGAGCAAGCCCCGGAATGGTTGCAAGGCTTTGTGGCGAAAGGCGTAAACCTTTCACCATTGAAGCAAGCCCTGCTCTGATTCATTCGTTTTTCGTCAGTCATGCTGACGAAAGAAGAATAGTGATGAGTAACCAAGCCGGGCAAACTGAGCTCTGGTGACAACGTCACCCTGTTCCAGACGTTGCATCGCGCTCTTTAATACACCGCCTGGATGAAACCGCGCCTGGCCCGCACAGTTTTTGGCTCGTTTCATCCACCACTGGACGCATGCCTGAGGTTCTTCTCGTGCCTGATATGAAGCTTTTTGCTGGTAACGCCACCCCGGAACTAGCACAACGTATTGCCAACCGCCTGTACACTTCTCTCGGCGACGCCGCTGTAGGTCGCTTTAGCGACGGCGAAGTCAGCGTACAAATTAACGAAAACGTACGCGGTGGTGATATTTTCATCATCCAGTCCACTTGTGCCCCGACTAACGACAACCTGATGGAATTAGTCGTTATGGTAGATGCCCTGCGCCGTGCTTCCGCAGGCCGTATCACCGCCGTTATCCCTTACTTCGGTTATGCTCGCCAGGACCGTCGCGTTCGCTCTGCTCGTGTACCTATCACCGCTAAAGTTGTTGCTGACTTCCTTTCAAGCGTTGGCGTTGACCGCGTACTGACCGTAGACCTGCACGCTGAACAGATCCAGGGCTTCTTCGATGTTCCGGTTGATAACGTATTTGGTAGCCCTATCCTGCTCGAAGATATGCTGCAGCTGAACCTGGATAACCCAATCGTGGTTTCTCCAGACATCGGCGGCGTAGTCCGCGCTCGTGCTATTGCTAAACTGCTCAACGATACCGACATGGCTATCATCGACAAACGTCGTCCTCGCGCGAACGTTTCCCAGGTTATGCACATCATCGGTGACGTTGCCGGTCGTGACTGCGTACTGGTTGATGACATGATCGATACCGGTGGCACGCTGTGCAAAGCCGCTGAAGCGCTGAAAGAACGTGGTGCTAAACGCGTATTCGCTTACGCAACCCACCCGATCTTCTCCGGCAATGCGGTGAACAACCTGCGTAACTCCGTTATCGATGAAGTGGTCGTCTGCGATACCATCCCATTAAGTGATGAGATCAAAGCGCTGCCAAACGTTCGTACCCTGACTCTGTCCGGGATGCTGGCCGAAGCGATTCGTCGTATCAGCAACGAAGAATCCATCTCTGCCATGTTCGAACATTAATCGAATCTGGTTAAAAAACCCGCTGCGGCGGGTTTTTTTGTTTATGTATTTAATTTGTATGATTTATGCCAACTTCAACTATCATTCATATGGTAGATGATGCGCTCATGGATGAAACACGACTGTGAATAAATTACTCTCCCCTCACGTTATGCCTTTCCGCGCGCTGATTGATGCCTGCTGGAAAGAGAAATACACCTCCGCGCGATTTATGCGCGATCTGATTGCCGGTATCACCGTCGGGATTATCGCTATTCCGCTGGCGATGGCGCTGGCGATCGGCAGCGGCGTGGCACCGCAGTACGGCCTGTACACCTCTGCCGTCGCGGGGATTGTTATCGCCCTGACCGGCGGCTCGCGCTTTAGCGTCTCCGGGCCGACCGCGGCCTTCGTGGTTATTCTCTACCCCGTTTCGCAGCAGTTTGGCCTGGCGGGCCTGCTGGTCGCGACCCTGATGTCCGGTATATTCCTGATCCTCTTTGGCCTGGCCCGCTTTGGCCGCCTGATTGAATATATTCCGCTGTCGGTGACGCTGGGCTTCACCTCGGGGATTGGTATCACCATCGGGACCATGCAGATTAAGGACTTCCTCGGTCTGCAGATGACGCACGTTCCGGAACACTATTTACAGAAGGTGGGCGCGCTGGTGATGGCGCTGCCGACCATCAACGTCGGCGATGCGGCTATTGGCATCGTCACCCTCGGCACGCTGATCCTCTGGCCGCGCCTCGGTCTGCGTTTGCCGGGCCACCTACCTGCGCTGATTGCGGGCTGCGTGGTGATGCTGATTGTGAACCTGCTCGGTGGTCATGTTGCCACCATCGGCTCCCAGTTCCACTACATTCTGGCAGACGGCTCTCAGGGCAACGGTATCCCGCAGCTGCTGCCGCAGTTTGTGCTACCATGGGACATGCCGGGTTCCACCTTCACCTTAAGCTGGGCTTCTATTCACGCCCTGTTGCCAGCGGCGTTTTCCATGGCGATGCTGGGGGCGATTGAATCTCTGCTGTGCGCGGTGGTGCTCGACGGTATGACCGGCACTAAACATAAAGCGAACAGCGAGCTGGTCGGCCAAGGTCTCGGCAACATCGTCGCGCCGTTCTTCGGTGGTATTACCGCCACCGCGGCAATTGCCCGTTCGGCGGCAAACGTTCGTGCCGGTGCTACCTCACCGGTTTCGGCGGTGATCCACGCGATTCTGGTGATTCTGGCATTGCTGATTCTGGCCCCGGTGCTTT
This sequence comes from uncultured Kluyvera sp., assembly GCF_902485085.1. Taxonomy (NCBI): domain Bacteria; kingdom Pseudomonadati; phylum Pseudomonadota; class Gammaproteobacteria; order Enterobacterales; family Enterobacteriaceae; genus Kluyvera; species uncultured Kluyvera sp. The sequence goes on along the minus strand of NZ_CABTJS010000105.1, from coordinate 109,370 downwards.
CCTGGCTGCCGCTTTCTGCCATGGCGGCCCTGCTGCTGATGGTGGCATGGAACATGAGCGAGGCGCACAAGGTGGTGTACCTGCTGCGCAAAGCACCGAAAGACGACATCATCGTGATGCTTATCTGCATGTCGCTGACCGTGCTGTTTGATATGGTTATCGCCATCAGCGTCGGTATCGTGCTGGCTTCGCTGCTGTTTATGCGCCGTATTGCGCGTATGACCCGCCTTTCCGCCGTGAACGTGACCGTGCCGGACGATGTGCTGGTGCTGCGCGTGATTGGCCCGCTGTTCTTTGCCGCCGCCGAAGGCCTGTTCAGCGATCTTGAAACACGTATTGAGGGCAAACGTATCGTGGTGCTGAAGTGGGATGCCGTTCCTGTGCTGGACGCCGGTGGTCTGGATGCCTTCCAGCGTTTCGTGAAAAAACTGCCTGAAGGCTGCGAGCTGCGCGTCTCCAACCTGGAGTTCCAGCCGCTGCGTACCATGGCGCGCGCAGGTATTCAGCCAATCCCAGGACGCCTGACCTTCTTCCCAAACAAAGATGCCGCATTAGCAGACATCCTCTAACCGTAGCCCGGCCAAGCGAAGCGCCGCCGGGCAGCATAACAGGCAAAAAAAATGGCTCCCTCGGGAGCCATTTTTATCGCAACGTGATTGCTTATGCTTTCAACAGTTGCTCAGCGGTGTCTTTCACGCTCGCCAGCAGAACTTTAACGTCCTCCAGGCATACCGTTGGGTTCAGCAGCGTCAGCTTGAGGCAGGTTACGCCATCAGCTTCGGTCACACCCACGTTCGCGCTACCGGAAGCCAGCAGTACGTCACCAATACGTTGGTTCAGCAGAGCCACAAACGCGCTGTCGTTGTTTTCCGGACGGAAACGGAACAGAACGCTTGCCAGCTGAGGCTGCATGACCAGCTCCAGGTGCGGCTCGGAAGCAACAAATTCAGCAACCTGCTGCGCCAGCGTTACGCCGTTATCAATGATTTCGGCATACTGCTTTTTGCCCAGCGCTTCGAGGCCCATCCACAGCTTCAGCGCATCGAAACGACGCGTGGTCTGCAGAGACTTGGATACCAGGTTCGGCACGCCGTGCTCTTCGTCGAAATCAGAGTTCAGGTACGCAGCCTGATAACGCATCAGTTCATAATGACGCGCATCTTTCAGCAGGAACGCCCCACAGCTAATGGTCTGGAAGAACTGCTTATGGAAGTCCAGGGTGACGGAGTCAGCCTGCTCAAGTCCATTGAGGAAATGACGATACTTCTCAGACAGCAGTAATGCCCCGCCCCATGCGGCATCCACGTGAACCCAGATCTGCTCTGCCGCTGCCAGCGCGGTAATTTCCGTTAACGGGTCGATTGCACCCGCATCGGTAGTACCAGCCGTCGCAACAATCGCCATCACCTGTTCGCCGTTGGCTTTCGCCTGCGCCAACTTCTCTTTCAGGTCATTGATGTCCATGCGAGAGAAAGCATCGGTTTTCACCAGCGTGACGGACTGATAGCCATGACCCATCAGCGCCATGTTTTTCTGCACGGAGAAGTGCGCGTTCTCAGAACAGAACACTTTCATCTTGCGCAGGTCGCCGGTAATACCGTCTTGCTGTACAGAGTGCCCCTGACGCGCATAGAACGCATCACGCGCCAGCATCAGGCCCATCAGATTGCTCTGGGTGCCGCCGCTGGTGAACACGCCTGCATCGCCTGCCGGGAAGCCAACCTGTTCACGCAGCCATTCGATCAGTTTGATCTCAATAATGGTCGCGGACGGGCTCTGGTCCCAGGAGTCCATGCTCTGGTTAGTGGCGTTGATCAGTACTTCCGCCGCCTGGCTAATGACCAGGCTTGGGCAGTGCAGGTGCGCCACGCACTGCGCATGGTGAACGGACAGACTGTCTTTCAGAAAGTATTCAACCGCACGCTCAATAGCGGCCTGGTTACCCAGGCCTTGAGACGTAAAGTTCAGGTTGATACGTTCACGCAGCTGTTCAACGGTTTTGCCCTGATACATCTCAGGCTGTTTTAACCATTCAACGACCGCTTTAGTACTCTGCTCGATAGCGTCCTGATAGGCAGCAATACTCTGCGCCGAGCCGGACAGAATCGGGTTTACGTCAGACATTCGATCCTACTCCGTTTAAACCGGCTTCACGCCAGCGGCATTCAGGGCGTTCTCAAATTTATCGAGGAAGATTTCCAGCTCATCGTTCGTGATCAGCAGGGATGGCAGCAGGCGCAGTACGCAACCGTTACGACCACCGCGTTCCAGGATCAGACCCGCCTGGAAGCATTTCTTCTGCAGCAAGGCAGACAGCTCGCCATCAGCCGGGAAGCAGCCCATGTGATCCGGTGCTTCGTTAGGCTTAACGATTTCAAGACCGATCATCAGACCCAGACCGCGAACGTGACCGATAACCGGGTAACGTTTCTGCAGCTCTGCCAGTTTGCCTTTCAGCCACTCGCCCTGGGCGGCAACTTTATCGGCAATCTTGTCGTCTTTAAGGATCTTCAGCGTGGTCAGGCCGGTCGCCATTGCCAGCTGGTTGCCGCGGAAGGTACCGGTGTGGTGGCCTGGTGCCCATGCGTCAAACTGCTTTTTAATACCCAGAACAGCCAGTGGCAGACCGCCGCCAACCGCTTTGGACATCACGATGATGTCTGGCTCGATACCAGCGTGTTCGAAGGCGAACAGCTTACCGGTACGCGCGAAGCCAGCCTGAACCTCGTCGAGGATCAGCATGATGCCGTGTTCCTGAGTCACTTTACGGATGCGTTGCAGCCACTCGACCGGAGCCGGGTTCACGCCGCCTTCACCCTGAACGGCTTCCAGAATCACCGCCGCAGGTTTACGTACGCCGCTTTCAACGTCGTTGATCAGGTTTTCGAAGTAGTAGGTCAGCGCTTTCACGCCCGCTTCGCCACCGATACCCAGCGGGCAGCGGTACTCGTGAGGATATGGCATGAACTGCACTTCCGGCATCATGTTGCTGACGGCTTCTTTCGGTGACAGGTTACCGGTCACGGACAGCGCGCCGTGAGTCATACCGTGGTAACCGCCGGAGAAGCTGATTACGCCAGAACGACCGGTCGCTTTTTTCGCCAGTTTGATAGCCGCTTCTACAGCGTCCGCGCCGGATGGGCCGGTGAACTGCAGGCAATATTCTTTACCCTCACCCGGTAACAGGGAAAGTAAATAAGATGAAAATTCATCTTTTAATGGGGTCGTGAGATCAAGCGTATGTAACGGTAAGCCACTCGTGATGACACTTTGAATGCTTTGAAGTACATCAGGATGATTATGACCAAGTGCCAGGGTGCCGGCACCCGCCAGACAGTCAAGGTATTGATTATTTTCAACGTCAGTGATCCAAACGCCCTGTGCCTTCGCAATCGCTAATGGCAGCTTACGTGGATAGCTTCTGACGTTAGATTCAAACTCAGCTTGTCTTGCTAAAAAGGTATCATTGCTCTGTGGTAATGAATTAGCACGTAAAGTATCAATACGGACTTTATCCGTCATCATATCACTCCTACAACCAGGTGTAGATTAACGCCTGATTGAATAAATGGTTATAAGGATTACCTGTAAAAAATCGCGGCTAATATATGTTGTTTTAGCGAAGGACTCAATCATTTATTTTTCGCGGTTTCCAGTCTTAATTTTTCACTTTAAAATCAATGAATAACATTACAAAACCCACAACACCCTGGTACCAAATTGTTACCATTTATTTTTAAAAGCTTCAGATAAATACAAAGCTGATGATGTAATGATAGCCACCCAATTGTTAAGGATTTATTATTTTTTTACGTGTTTTTACCGTTAATAGGCTTGAGGATTTCGAATAAAACGGGATTTTTCATTTATTTACTGAGATATAAATAAAAAAGTCGATCCATAGAGATAAATCACTTACTATGGCGCGCTTATTTACCCCCCAGTAAATATAGACTAATGCGCAGCACCCGGTAGCGTGTGACGGGCAGAACACGTTATCGACAACAGGATTACTCCTGGGTTGTCATCCAGAAATGTTCGCGGGCGGACATTTCGTAAGGAGAAGGAACCTTCCCTTATGCCGAGAATGAAAATTTTCTAGCCATCACCATATGGCGCCCTGATATGAGAGTGTTATGACCCGCATTTACCCACAATTCATCGTTGCCAAATTTGGCGGCACCAGCGTTGCTGATTTTGATGCGATGAACCGCAGTGCCAGCATTGTGCTTGCCAATCCAAATGTTCGTTTAGTCGTACTGTCTGCTTCCGCAGGTGTCACCAACTTACTGGTTGAGCTTTCTGAAGGTCTGGAAAGTCATCAGCAATTGGACAAACTGGATACCCTACGGACGATTCAGTACAACATTATTTCCCGTCTGAAGCAGCCGACCGTTATCAGCAAAGAGATCGATAATCTCCTCGACAATATTAGCCGCCTGGCACAAACGGCGGCGGTTTCTCCGTCGGCAGCGCTGAGCGATGAGCTGGTGAGTCATGGTGAATTGATGTCCAGTCTGCTGTTTACGGAAGTCATGCGTGAGCGCGGCGTAGAAAGCAGTTGGTTTGACGCGCGCAGCGTGATTCGCACCGACTCCACTCACGGCTGTGCGGAACCTCAGGTTAGCGCCGTGGCTGATCTTGCTGAAACGCACCTGCGCCCGCGCATCGAACAAGAAATAATGATTACCCAGGGTTTCATTGGCCGTGATGCTAACGGTCGCACTACCACGCTTGGCCGTGGCGGCAGCGACTATACGGCTTCTTTGCTGGGTGAAGCGCTGCACGCAGGCCGCGTTGATATCTGGACCGATGTCGCCGGTATCTACACCACCGATCCTCGTATCGCGCCAAACGCGAAACGCATCGACAGTATTTCGTTCTCTGAAGCGAGTGACATGGCAGGCTACGGCGCGAAAGTGCTGCACCCGGCTACGCTGCTGCCAGCGATGCGTAAGAACATACCGGTGTTTGTGGGTTCCAGTAAAGATACGGCCGCTGGCGGTACGCTGGTTTGCTGCACTACCGACAACCCACCGCGCTATCGTGCAGTGGCGGTACGCCGCAAGCAAACGCTGCTGCGCCTGCATCGCCTGGGCGATCAGCCGTCTAACCGTTTCTTAGCACAGATTTTCACGCTGCTGGCTGAGCACAACGTCGCAACGGATCTGGTGACCACATCAGAATCGACCATTGCGCTGGCGCTGGACTCTTCAAACGCCACCTCCGGCGAAGACCATACGCTGACCACGGCGTTATTTACCGCCCTCGCCTCCCACTGTCGTGTTGAAGTGGAAACCGGGCTGGCGTTGGTGACGCTGGTGGGAAATCAGCTGACGAAAGAGCTGGGCGTGTGCAACGATGTTTTTTCTCGTCTGGAAGAGCATGCGGTGCGGATGATTTGCCACGGCGCATCTCATAACAACCTTTGCTTCCTGCTGCCCGGCGATGCGGCCGACAGCGCGGTCAAAGCGTTGCATCACCGACTGTTCGAATAACGTCGACCGTCCTGAAAGCACAAAGTCCCGGCCATTGACCAGGACTCTGAAAGCTTTATTCATGGCTCCTGCGGGAGCCATTATTGTATTTTAGCTGTGGCGATGAGAGTTGCGGCGGCAGCGTTTATCATAGTGACGCACCCACCAATATCTATCACTCACCTGCTCGTGCCCACCGACACGCGCCCCAGCCAGCCAAAGCACCGCGCCGACGAAGATGCTTAGAATCGCACCATGCGCAAAAAACTGCGGTAGGTTAAGTTGTGGCATCTGGTTTAAAATAGAGTAACCAACGCCGCCGATCATAACGACCAGACCTAACCCCATGAGCACATTACCGAGTAACGAAGCGTTTTTGCGTTTCATAATGTCACCTCCGTAGATTGGCTTTGGGTTTAGGGATATATCCCTATTCCTAGTGTGTAAAGTATAGACAACACCGCTGTGGATAAGTGCGCTGGCGATCACAAATAAGAACATCTCATCAACAAATCTTTACATTTAAGTGACTGAAATACTTTTCAATCAATATTATTCCGGTAATGAATTATTCAAGTTTTGCCGCTCAGGGCGCTTATTTTTGTCAAGCGCGCCCTCTCGACGTAAACTAGCCGCCGGAAAGATTGCCCACTCAGGAATAACAACGTGACGATTAAACTGATTGTCGGCCTGGCTAACCCCGGCGCAGAGTACGCGGGAACGCGTCATAACGCGGGTGCCTGGTACGTCGATTTGCTGGCAGAGCGTTTTCGCGCGCCGCTGCGTGAAGAAAGTAAGTTTTTTGGCTACACCTCGCGCATTAATATGGCGGGAGAAGATGTTCGCCTGCTGGTGCCAACCACCTTTATGAACCTCAGCGGCAAAGCCGTTGCGGCGCTGGCGACCTTCTATCGTATTAATCCAGATGAAATTCTGGTGGCTCACGATGAGCTGGACCTCCCACCCGGTGTGGCAAAGTTCAAGCTCGGCGGCGGCCACGGCGGCCATAATGGCCTGAAGGACATCATCAGCAAACTGGGTAATAACCCTAATTTTCACCGCTTACGCATCGGAATTGGTCATCCGGGAGATAAAAGCAAAGTTGTTGGCTTTGTCTTAGGCAAGCCTCAGTCTGCCGAACAGAAGCTGATTGACGATGCCGTAGACGAAGCGGCGCGCTGTACCGAGATCTGGCTGAAAGACGGGCTGACCAAAGCGACGAATCGTCTGCACGCTTTCAAAGCGCAATAAATCTACTGCGGTACGAAAAAGTCTTCAGGTGCCGCCACCACATCAGGATGAAGTACGGTTTTTTTCCTGTATGACGTGTATAATAGGCGGAGTTATTTACTTTTCTACAATCTGTTTTCTACAACAGGTTGAATATCAAAAGATTAAGGTGATTTAAACATGGGATTCAAATGCGGTATCGTTGGTTTGCCAAACGTAGGCAAATCCACCCTGTTCAACGCGCTCACCAAAGCGGGTATTGAAGCGGCAAACTTCCCGTTCTGTACTATTGAGCCGAACACAGGCGTTGTTCCGATGCCCGATCCGCGTCTGGACCAGCTGGCGGAAATCGTTAAACCTCAGCGCATCCTGCCAACCACCATGGAATTCGTTGATATCGCGGGCCTGGTAAAAGGTGCTTCCAAAGGTGAAGGCCTGGGTAACCAGTTCCTGACCAACATCCGTGAAACCGAAGCTATCGGCCACGTTGTTCGCTGCTTCGAAAACGACAACATCATCCACGTGAACAACAAAGTGGACCCGGCTGACGACATCGACGTTATCAACACCGAGCTGGCGCTGTCTGACCTCGACACCTGCGAACGTGCCCTACACCGTGTACAGAAAAAAGCCAAAGGTGGCGATAAAGACGCTAAAGCTGAACAGGCTGCGCTGGAAAAATGTCTGCCACAGCTGGAAAACGCGGGCATGCTGCGCGCGCTGAAAACGCTGACTGAAGAAGACAAAGCGGCCATCAAATACCTGAGCTTCCTGACCCTGAAGCCAACCATGTATATCGCCAACGTCAACGAAGACGGTTTTGAAAATAACCCGTACCTCGACAAAGTGCGCGAAATTGCAGCGGCTGAAGGCTCTGTTGTGGTCGCCGTATGTGCCGCCGTTGAAGCCGACATCGCTGAACTCGACGACGCCGACCGTGAAGAGTTCATGGCTGAAATGGGCCTCGAAGAGCCAGGTCTGAACCGCGTTATCCGTGCCGGTTATGAACTGCTGAACCTGCAGACCTACTTCACCGCTGGCGTGAAAGAAGTCCGTGCATGGACCATCCCTGTTGGCGCAACTGCACCGCAGGCTGCGGGTAAAATCCACACCGACTTCGAAAAAGGCTTTATCCGCGCACAGACCATCGCGTTTGAAGACTTCATCACCTACAAAGGTGAGCAAGGCGCGAAAGAAGCCGGCAAGATGCGTGCAGAAGGGAAAGATTACATCGTTAAAGATGGCGATGTGATGAACTTCTTGTTCAACGTCTAATCCGCTATTCCTGGCGGTCATCCATCGCCCGGGAAACCAGCCCATGAACTAAAAATCCACGCAACTGCGTGGATTTTTTTCATCACCAGCACTTCCCAACTGGATACCGCTGCCGGGACTTAAGATCATATGGCAGCGGTGTTAACGGGTGTATAGCACCACCAGCCAATTGTGGCTATCCAGACACAGGCAAGAGCCATGTGGTTGGCTGTTAGGGCTCTCAACGCTGCTAAAATCGTTGTTGTTCTTACGTAACTTAACCTGCTCTGCGCGCGTACACCTTAGGTTTTAACGGTAAATTCGCTGATAAACTGCGGCAACTCATCACCGGTAATAGGCTCTGATATATAGTTGCCCTGATAGAACGAAATACCAGACTCTTGCAAAATAGCCATTTTCTCCGGCCTGTCTACGCCTTCGGCAATACAATAGCGATTCGTCAGCTTGCAGTAATAAGAGAGGCTTTTGACCAGCGCTAACGCCTCACCATCCCGACTCAGGGCATCCACCACATTCATATCCAGCTTGTAGCCATCAAACTGAAACTTTCGTACCGGGAAATTCACGCTATTGCGTGAAAAACAATCATCCAGGACGATGCTAAAGTCTAACTTTTGCAGGTAGGCAAGATTGTCTAGCGATTGTTCATTTTGGCTAAGATCGTTACGCTCATTAATCTCCAGAACAAATTTTTTAGTCCAGTCAGAGGATGTCAGCTGTTTTTTGGCCGTTTCCAACATTCTGACCAGGCCATCATTATCGATGGTACTGGACTCAATATTAATTGAGAAGAAATACTTGCCTTGATAAAAGTTAATATAGCTTACCGTTTTCTGGATAAGAAATGCCGTCAAGATAATCCACACATAAGTGGAATGTAACTTAGGCAAAAACTCATTCGGTGTTAAAACATGACCTTTGCTATACCATCTAATCAGAATTTCAAAACCCTCAAGATTTTTAGGACCTTGAGTCACCGGCTGGAAGACAACAAACAGCTCATTACTGTATAAAGCATGTGCGATCTCCCTCTCAAATGAAGAAAGACGACTTAGCATAGTGATATCTCCGTTAGCCATGCCTGTTTTTTCATGGATACTAGAAAATAAATAGGGAATCACTCCTGATACTTTCTTAATCCCAGACAGGCGCTGATTATATAGCGTTTTTTTGCTCACACCTAGATAGTCAGCCTGTTCGGCAATATTAACTCCCTGAAACAGACCCGCCATGACCTGCATTTCTTTTTTTGATAGCCCTTCTTTCCTATCATTACCATGCAGATCATCATGCTTCCCTAAATAGAAATTCTCTGCTATCACCACACTTTTTAAATATGGACAAACATTCCTCTCAGGTAATAAAAGTTCAGATAATTTATCACAGGGCAGATCGGATGGCGCAATATGAATCACTGCGTTATCAATTTTAGTTTTTGCCACCTGGGATTTAATCACATTCCACAGCCAGGAAGCCGGCAGTTTGCTGATAATGAGCACCCAGAAGATATGTCCCGAGCGATTTAATATCGATATTAATGACTTAAGCGTTGAAAGCATCCAATAGGGTTCATTAGGAACATAAACAACCATTCTTTCGTTCTGAAGGACTTGCACATTATCGATACTTTCCTCACTTTCAACATCTAAAACAGCCACATCATTATTATCATGCAGCATCGCGAGAAGACCATGAGTAGCCATACCACAGGGTGATAAAATATAATCAACATCTCTACAACTGACACTATCTATGTCTTTATCAAACATCCTTGCCTCATTTGTCTGAAAATCACCTTGATTCGACGTTGTCATACACAAAACGAGGTTTAAGAATTTACACTATGGCATCAAAATCAACACAGTAGCCTCTGTCCTGGCTATCCGTATTTTAAGTGGTCATATGTTTAAATATGCTTTTAAAACTCATGTTTGAATACAGACTTAGAATGCAAAACCTCCTGGTACAGATAAACACCATCGGTAATCTTAATACGTCAACATCCATCATTCCTCATTTTTTAAACTACTAAAAATAACTTTATATTAATTTATACTGCACTAACTGAATAAAACGATGCTTAAACCACCGTGGCATTAGCGACGCGATACTGTCAACAGTCATCCCATTCACCCACTTAAGTAGTATTACGTCACATAATGATGCCTACGATCTTATCACTACGATTTTTCCCCATTCCGCTCAATATCTTGACACGCAATACGCTCGAAAAAACAACAATGCAACATACTTAAGTCTTTGTATTCAAATGATTAACTTGCAGTCATTATGAGCAACATAGGAAAAATAACAAATTTTATGGGTGCATTCATATCTTTTAGGATTTTTCCCAAAATAACTAATTACCTCAGAAAATAACGGGACAAATCTGAAATCATGTAAAAAAAATGAAAAAAATTAAAGTTAGATGAGATTAGTCTTAAGATAAATCTCGTGGTTTATGTTAGGTGGGGCTTAATATATTTCCAACCATCAGAACTGAATTGGCGAGTGGGACAAAACCCGGCCATGAATACTTTTGACGAACATTACTGGCGTATCCGCCATTTACTCATGCCCCTACTCTATAATAATAACCCTCACACTAACCTCAACCCGGATTTAACACCGGCGGCGGTTTTGCACGCTTATCACACACAATGATTCATCTTCAAAACAAGGATGCTTAATGAAAGCTCAACTTTTTTTCATATCTCTTGCCATGATGTCGTCATCCGCATTTGCGGCTTCGGCAAATACCGTGCAATTTAAAGGCGAAGTCAACGCACAAACCTGTACGGTCAATATTAATGGCAACTCGACGGCACCAATTGTATTACTGCCAACGGTATCAACGGGCTCTCTTAGCACAGCAAAAGCCACCGCGGGCGATACGAAATTCACCGTGAACGTCACCGGCTGCAACACCACCGATGCGGCAACCATTTCAACCGTATTGGCTGGCAATAACATCACCACAAACAGCAACCTTGGCAACGTGGGCGGTACCGCAACCAACGTTTCTATTCAGATTCTGGATAGCGACGGCTCTACGGCATTATCTTTTGTAAATGGTTCAACGGTGAAAACCACCTCATTTAGTAAAGACGCAGCCTCAGCAACCGCGTCACAGGATCTCACCGCACGTTACTACGCAGAAACGGCAGGCGTGACGCCTGGGACCGTAATCGCCTCGGCACAGTATTCCATTTCCTATAATTAAACCGTCAGGCGCATAGCAATATGTGCCTGCCAGGATCCCCATGTTTAAAAAAACAGTCTGCATTCTGCCATTGCTGTATTTCACCGGCTTACCGGCCAGCGCTAGCGTTGTTATGGAAGGTAACCGCGTCATTTTAGATGCCAGCCTCGCGCAGAAGACCGTCAAATTTACCAACAACGATAGTTTTCCCTACATCGTTCAGGTCTGGCTATCCGTAACGCCAGATGGTAAAGAGGCTGACGGCCAGCAAAATAGGCTCGCGGTATCGCCGGCTATTTTTAAAATTGGGCCGAAGCAAGATCAGGTGATCAGCCTGCTAAATCCGGCGGCGGGACAGAAACTAACTAAAGAGCAGGTATCCTATCTGCATTTTACTCAGGTCCCTTCAATGCCCGCAGACCAGCAGGATAAAAATAAGCTGGTTCTCATCGTTAATAGTACGGTGAAGATCTTCTTGCGCCCCTCTGACTTGCCTATTGCCTACGAGCAGATGCTCGATTTCGTTCATTATAAAATTGAGAAAAATACACATGGTTGCTACCTCGAGCTAAGCAATCAGTCACCTTATTATCTCAATAGTATTCGTGTCTCTATGCCGTCTGGCGCGACAAAAACCGAGATCCCCATGACCATGCTCGCACCTGAGTCAGCGGTCCAACTAAAGGCCAACTGCGATGCCGTGCAGAATGCAAAAGAGATTCGCGTTGGTTTCCTCAATGACTACGGCGTATTGCAAGAAAAAACGCTGAGAGCGCGTTAACCGGGAAACGTGGGAATGATGTTAAGGACAATAGTGTTAACACTGTTCGTTACCCCGTTATCATTATCCGTATATGCCAGTTCGGGCAGCACGGATCTACATAACAGCGGTAGCGACTATGTTTTTGACACAACACTATTAAAAGGGAGCGGTTTACCGGTTGATGATATTATCAACTATATCTCTAATGATAAAATAAAGCCTGGCGTCTATTCGGTTGATATTCAGCTTAATGGCATATTCTTATCTCATGAGAATGTTGATTTCCGCGTCACTAAAGATAGTACGCAGCCATGCTTCTCGCCTGCACTCATCGCGCAGCTGCCGCTAAAAGATAAAGCCACTGTAAAATCAGACAGTTGTTATTTTTTATCCGCAGTGGTTGCACAGTCATCCGTCGATACCGACATGACCAAAATGCGGGTGAATATTATTATTCCTGAAACCGAGCTGATTAAAACACCTCGAGGATATGTTCCGCCGGACGATCTGAATGCCGGAGAAACCATGTTCCTGTCGAATTACAGCCTGAATCAGTACTACTCGCGATTTAACGGCAGCGCTAACGGTGATTATCAATCAACCTGGGTTAGCTTAAATAACGCGATAAACTTCGGGCAATGGCAGCTGCATCAGCAGGGCTCCTGGTCACATAGCTCTCCGGGGAAAACCTTATGGTCCAGCAACCGCGCCTACCTCCAGCGCCCTATTTTGCCCATCAGAAGCAGCCTGACGGTTGGCGATAGCTATACCGCCGGTAATTTCTTCTCCGGTATGGCCTTTCGCGGCGTTTCGCTCGCTTCTGACGACCGGATGCTGCCTCAGTCCCAGCAGGGCTATGCCCCTGTGGTGCGCGGCGTTGCCAGAAGCAATGCCCGCGTCACCGTGAGCCAGGGCAAAGCCGTTATCTACGAAACCACCGTTCCTCCCGGCAGTTTTGAGATTAGCGACCTGTACCCGGTCTCTTATTCCGGGGATCTCGCCGTGACGGTCACCGAAGCCGATGGTAGCGTCAGCACCTTTACCGTGCCCTACGCTGCGGGTCCAGAATCCGTCAGACAGGGAATGTTCAAATACTCCGCCATCGCGGGCCGTTCCCGCTATGTAGGCGACGAGGACCCTTTCACCGAATTCACGCTCCAATACGGCGTGAGTAATAACGTCACCACCAACCTTGGCAGCCGCCTGGCGCAGGGCTACTTCTCCGCCGTCATGGGCGCAGTGCACTCCTCTGAGCTAGGCGCCTTCGGACTTGACTCAACGTTCTCCCAGGCCGATTTACCCAGCGGTTCGCAAACCGGCTGGATGTTCCATGCCAGCTATAGCAAACGTATTGAACCCACCAACACCACCATCGCCATCGCCGGATATCGCTACTCAACGGCTGGCTACCGCGATCTTTCAGACGTTTTTGGCTTACGCCAGGCATGGGAAGAGAATAAGCAGGACTGGACCTCAACGACCTTAAACCAGTCTTCCCGCTTTGAAGTCTCCGTCACCCAGGATATGGATGCCCTTGGCAGCGTCTGGCTTTCGGGCTCAACGCAGGCCTACCGCGACGGCCGAAGCCCGGACAAACAATACCAGTTTGGCTACAGCAAGCAGTTTGCCAACGGCATGTCGATAAATGCGTCAATTGCACGTACCCGCTACAGCGAGGTTTATCGCTCAACCATTGATGGAGGAATTGGCTATGACAACTATATCAATAACTATTATTCCGCCAATCAGCAGACCCTAAGCTCGGTCTCGGTTTCCATTCCCTTTGGCCAGAACCGGCAGACGACGCTTAGCTCAACCTACACGCAACAAAACGGCATCGGTTCAACCTTGCAGTCCACGCTGTCCGGCGTCACGGACAGCGAACGCCCGCTAAGCTATGGCGTTACCTACGCGCGCGACTACGACAACACGCATTCCGTCGGCGGTACCCTGCAAACCGCTACGACAATTGGGTCTCTGCAAGGCACCCTCTCGCATGGCAAAAACTACTCTCAGGGTTCAGCGGGGCTGCAGGGCGCGGTGGTGATTCATAAAGATGGCATCACCGCAGGACCTTATCTGGGCGAAACCTTCGCGTTAGTGGAAGCCAAAGGCGCCCAGGGCGCGACGATCGCCGGAAGTCAGAACGTGGCTATCGACAGATTTGGCTTTGCCCTAAGCCCATCTGTCGCGCCATATCAATATAACAACGTCGTTCTCGACTCGTCCGGGATAAACAAAAATGCCGAACTGGTATCAAGCAGTCAGCGCATTGCCCCCCTGGCTGGCGCGATGGTGCGGGTCAAATTTAGCGTCATCCACGGCTACCCCATGCTCATTGATATTCGCTATCGCGGCAGCCTGCCGATTGGCGCCAGCATTTACGACAACGACGGTCGCCCTGTTGGCACGGTTGGGCAGAACAATCAGGCTTGGGTTCGCAATGACAAACTGGAAGACACCTTGACCATTCAGTGGGGGAATCAGCAATCCTGCCGCTTGCATTATCACATTGCGGATGAGCAGAGCCACGACACCATTATTAAAACGCCTGGAGAATGCCGGTGAGACACCATTCCATGTTACGTACATTAATCTGGGGCGCTGCCCTCCTGCTTTTATCTGCCGCCACCGCGCAGGCAACCTGTACCCGTAAATCATCAATCGATGCCGGTTGCGATAGCTGTGGCGTGGGGATTGGGCTCGGCAACGTCAATATCACCAGCGCCTATCTCCAGCCTACGGGCACGCCGCTGGGCAGCACCGTATTCAGCATCACCACCGCATCACGCTACAGCAGCAGCGGCGCAGGCGACCTGGTTTTATACGAATGCGACGCCAGCGATGTCGGCAGTATCTACGAAGTGTTTGCCACCAACGGTGACGACCGCGTAGGCGGTTTCTACGACCTGGGCACCGATGACGGGAATCCAGACTATTACGCGACCTATTTCCCCTATGTCGGCATTAAGCTCACACACCTCAATTCTGGTATGCCCTTCACGCGCTATTGGCAGCAGTACCCGATTACCAGCTACGCCACTGTCGGCAGCAAAATACAGATCCGGGTGAAAGATTTCAGCGCCATTCGCGCTGACCTGATACGTATCAGCGGGCTTCCTGGCAATGGTGCAAGCCGTTATTGTGGCGCGACCAGTTCCAGCAATCCCTATGCGGGAATGGCCTCAGCTACGGGAACCTCAAGTTATTCCTGTACTCAGCCGAATGGTTACGTCACCTTCAAAGGGCCCGGTATCGCCACCGATACTATCGGTTCGGATTCAGCCTATAACTATTCAACCTGGGGCACCGGACGCTGGATAGCGATGGGTATGGGTACGTCCCCCATCTCGACCTTAACCCACACGGCGACCTGCGTGGCGCGTAACGTCACGCCACTGGTTCTGTTACCCACTATCAGCATCCAATCTCTGGAAGGCGGCGGAACGTCACAGTCTAACTTTACCGTCTCCATTGAATGCGATAACACCGCCGTGTCCGGCGTCTCATCAGGAGGCACGGCGTTAGGGCTACAGGTACCGTATGAAAGCTATTTAGCAGCGCAAAAACTGGGGCTAGTGAATGCCTCCGGCGGCGTGAGCTATCTCTTATCCGATGGCTATGGCACCGATGCCACTATCGCCACCGGTGTCGGCATCGCGTTAAGCAACGCCGCAACCGGTACGGCGATGAACTTCCTGGGCTGGGGAGCCTGTACCTCCACCGGTTGCCCAAGCGGTAACGACGTGGGCTGGTATTCCGTGCTCAACGGCGCATCCGCCAGCGGTAGTTCGGCCTCTGGATATACCAACTACCAGTCGGTGCTGACCGCAACCTTGAAAAAAATACCGGGGCAGACGGTCACCGCAGGCAAAGTCAGCGCTAAAGCGTACGTCTGGGTGAGAGTACAGTGATGCGTAAACTCACTGCACTATTTTTCGCGGCGATGACGTTAAACGCGCACGCGGGGATGTTGGTCGACAAAACGCGCGTCATTTTTCATGAAGATGAAGACACTCAGGGCATCAACGTCATGAACATTAACGCCTACCCTGCTTTTGTTCAGGTGTGGGTCGATACCGGCGACATTAATAATTTCACCCAGAGCCCCGATGCACCGTTTGTCCTTATCCCCCCGATATTTAATCTCCGGGCAGACGAAGTGAAATCGGTGAAAATCATCTACGACGGTAAAAAGTTAGCGGCCGATAGGGAAAGTTTGTTCTGGATTAACCTCTACGAGGTACCGGCGGTAAAAACGGGGCTTACCCAGCAGCAGTATCTGTTGATGTCAATGAAGACGCAGCTAAAGCTCATTTACCGCCCCAAAAGTTTGCGCGATAACGTCACTGCTGCGGGGGAATCCGTTTCGTGTACGGTAGAAGATAATGCGCCCCTCGCCTTAGTTTGTCGTAATCCGAGCGGCTATTTTCTCTCCTATAACGACATAAGCGTGAGCTTTCGCGGACACCGCTACCAGGCCACTGCCGAGCTTGACCTGATGCTGCCCCCCTTCTCCACTCAGCGATTTGGGTTAAAAGCGCTGCCGCAAGCGTCACTCGGGACGGGAAATAACATCACCTTTCGGTTGATTAACGATGCGGGAGAGCGAGAAGAAATAAGCCATACTCTTAACAGATAATCCGCGGATTCGGTTAATCATATCGATTCACGGGCAAGCCAGGGGCTGTCTACCCGCACGGTATCGCGGTGATCGAGCCCCTGGATAAGATGCAGTGCGCTGAGACGACCGATTTCATAGTGCGGCAGCTGTACTGTGGATAGCGGCGGCAAAAACAGCTCGCCGGTGCCTACCATGTTGTCATAGCCCAGAACGGCAACATCCTGAGGAATGCGCAGCCCTCGCCCCAGCAAGACCTGGTAGATAACAAAAGCCACGCGGTCGTTACCGCATACCACCGCATCAAACATCGGACGTGTACCGCTCAGGTAATGCCCGGCAATCTCCGCCGCATCAATATGGTGGCGCTCACCGGGCGGCAGATAGTGGTGGAACATGGCATCAGGGTCGACACCCGCTTCACGACAGGCGCGCTCCATTCCCGCCCTACGGCGATCGGTCGCCACAATCCCTTTTGGCAGGTGGATGCACAGCAGCCGACGATAGCCTGCGGCCAACAGCGCTTTCACGCCAATGTATTGCCCTTGCTCATCATCAGGAATATAGGTGGGAAAAGGGCCACTGATGCTTTCGCAGTTCGCCAGCACGCAGCGATACTTATGCAGCTTTTCCGGCACTGGAACCTGACGCAGCCCCATCGCGGTGTAGATAATACCGTCAGGGCGATGCGCCAGCAGCAGATCCACCATTTTCTCTGGCTGGTCATTGCTGAACATATTCACCACAAAGCTATTCCAACCGTGCGCCCGCGCGGTCTCTTCGATAGAGAGCGTTATCTCCACGGAAAACGGCGTGGTCATGGTGTCCAGCGCTAACACCCCGATAGTGTTAGCCGTGGTTTTCGCGCCACGAATTTTTTTCGCGGAGAGATCGGAGACATACCCCAGCGCATCTACCGCTTCCATCACCTTTTTATAGGTTTCTGGCCGCAGTCGTTCGGGCTCGTTAATCGCTCGCGATACGGTCATTAACGAGACGTTAGCCCGTTGCGCCACATCCTTTAAAGATGCCATACCCTCTCCTTTGACGGCGTTCACCCTACCGGGTCTGAAAATGCGATCTTGATAACACTCGCAAAATGTTAACGTTAACTTTTGTGATTAACATCGATATTACCATCAATTCTGCGAGAAAACCGAGAATGTTAACGTTATCTTTTACTCAATTAACTGATAGGGACAAACAAATGACAGCATTACTCGCCACGGCCAACGAGGCCCTAAACCAGCAAAAAGACCGTATCAATCCGCGCTGGTATCCGCGCTATCACCTCGCCCCTCCTGCGGGCTGGATGAATGACCCTAACGGCCTGTCCTGGTTTGATGGTTACTACCATGCGTTCTATCAGCACTATCCGTGGCAACCGGTCTGGGGGCCCATGCACTGGGGCCACGCGCGCAGCCGCGACATGGTGAACTGGGAGCACTTACCGATAGCACTGGCGCCAGAAGGACCAGAAGATAAAGACGGCTGTTTTTCCGGTTCGGCGGTGGTTGACGGCAATAAACTGGCCCTGATCTACACCGGGCACAAATTCGACGGCGAAGCGAAAGAGGAAAACCTGTATCAGGTGCAGTGTCTGGCCACCAGCACCGATGGGGTTCACTTCGAACGCCAGGGTATGGTTCTGGATACCCCGCAGGGTGTTCACCATTTTCGCGATCCGAAAGTCTGGAAAGAGGGAGAAAGCTGGTACATGGTGGTGGGCGCCCGGGTCGATGACGTGGGCGAAGTACAGCTCTATCGCTCGCAGGATCTGCAGCACTGGCAGTTTGCCAGCACGCTCGCCCAGGCCGATGACGGCATGGGCTACATGTGGGAGTGCCCAGACCTCTTCCCGCTGGACGATAAGCTCGTCTTCATGTTCTCGCCGCAGGGTATCGCCGCCGAAGGCTACAATTACCGTAACCTGTTCCAGAGCGGCTATATGGTCGGCGAATGGCAGGATAACCATCAGTTCCACGTTACCCACCCCTTCCAGGAGATGGATCACGGGCATGATTTTTACGCCCCTCAGTCATTTATCACTCCGGACGGTCGCCGCGTGGTGATCGGTTGGCTATCCATGTGGGAGTCGCCGATGCCAGAACAGGCCGACGGCTGGGCGGGCATGCTTACTCTTCCCCGGGAAGTGACGCTCGATGCAGATCTGCGGCTGCGCATGAACCCGGTCAAAGAGCTGGAGTCATTACGCGGTCAGCTTCATGTCTGGCCGGTCAGTGACCTGAACAATCGCACCCTGATGGTAGAAGAACAGGCGCTTGCTCTCGAAGTCGAACTGAGCCTCGATATTGCCCGCAGCCAAGCTGAACAGTATGGCATCGCGCTGGGTGACGGGCTGCGCGTCTTCGTCGATACCCAGGCACAGCGTCTGGTGCTGGAACGCCGCTATCCGCAACACGGCCTGTCGGGCTGCCGTAGCGTACCGCTGCCCGCCAATGATGTGCTGGACCTGCGCCTGTTTATCGATAGTTCGTCGGTAGAAGTCTTTGTTAATCACGGCGAGTACACCCTCAGCAGCCGTATTTATCCTGAACCGGACGATCGCCAACTGACCTTATTTAGCCAGAACGGACACGCCATTTTTAATAACGGGCATGCCTGGCCGCTCGCCGCCAAATAACCACCCGTCTCACTGCTTTGGGGAAAAATAATGACAATCTGGACGCTCGGAGATGCCGTGGTGGATTTGCTACCGCGCGACAATATGCAGTTTGAAGCCTGTGCGGGAGGCGCGCCCTTCAATGTGGCCATCGGCGTCGCCCGCCTCGGCCATGACAGCGGCTTTATTGGCCGCGTAGGCAATGACGCCTTCGGCCGCTTT
The DNA here is from genome assembly GCF_902485085.1 of uncultured Kluyvera sp. NCBI lineage: Bacteria > Pseudomonadati > Pseudomonadota > Gammaproteobacteria > Enterobacterales > Enterobacteriaceae > Kluyvera > uncultured Kluyvera sp. The sequence continues at coordinate 89,957 of NZ_CABTJS010000105.1, read as the reverse complement.
CTGCACCAAACGCTGGTGACGGCGCAGGTGGACACCAAAAGCCTGGAGTTTGATCCCAAGCGGCACACCAGCACCGTACTGGTGTCGCTGGACCTTGACGGTGAGCGGCAATTTGATTTTCTGGTCAACCCCTCTGCCGATCAGTTTCTCAGCCCGGCGAGCCTGCCCGACTTTGGCCACGATATTCTGCACTTCTGCTCGCTGGCGCTGGTCGCCCCTGACTGCAGAGCCACGCTTACCCAGGCGATGGCGGCTATGCGCCAGGCCGGTGGCACGCTGAGCTTCGACATCAATCTGCGTCCGCAAATGTGGAGCAATGAGACGCAGATGTTCGACCAGGTGAGCGACTTCGCACGGCAGAGCGACATACTGAAGATGTCGGAGGAAGAACTGCTTTGGCTAACGCAGACCGACGATTTGAACAGCGCCTGCGAGCGCCTGACTGGTTTTCCCGCACGCCTGAAAATCATCACCCGCGGCGCCGATGGCGCTATCGCTTTCTGGCAAAACCATAGGCTGACCTTAAGCGGCTATCACGTCGACAGCATCGATACCACCGGAGCAGGTGATGCCTTTATGGCCGGGCTGCTGGCAGCACTTGCCGGTGCAGGTTGGCCTGCGTCAACGGCGGCGTTGTCCTCCCTTCTCGAGCAGGCCAGCGCCTGCGGTGCTCTGGCAACTACCCAGCGTGGCGCGCTTAGCGCGTTCCCCAACAACCAGCAACTGAGCCGCTTTATTCAGTCACAACCTTCGCTACGCAGAACGATAAACCCGTAATACCGAGCACGCGTTACGTCTCGGCGGCAAGACCTTACAATGACCTAATCTGGATTGGAAAAACATGAAAATAACGATGCCGTTCAGTAATGATAAATACCGGTATTCCTCCGGGTATCTGCTCTTTTTCTTTGCCGCCTGGTCTCTGTGGTGGTCTTTTTATGCCATATGGCTAAAAAGCAAATTAGGCCTGTCCGGAACGGAGCTGGGAATGCTGTATGCCGTAAACCAGTTTTTCAGCATGCTGTTTATGCTGGGCTACGGTTTTCTGCAGGATAAGCTCGGTACCCGCAAGCCCCTTATCTGGATGATGGGGACCGTCATCACGCTCAGCGGTCCGTTCCTGATTTATGTTTATGAACCGCTGCTGGTCTCCAACTTCAAGCTTGGCATGGTGCTGGGCGCCATTTTCTTTGGCCTTGGCTATCTCGCCGGTTGCGGTCTGGTGGAAAGCTTCGTCGAAAAAGTGAGCCGCAAATTCAACTTTGAATTCGGCACCGCCCGCTTCTGGGGATCGCTTGGCTACGCCGCAGGGACGTTTGTGGGTGGCATCTTCTTCAGTATCAACCCGCATATTAACTTCTGGTGCGTGTCGGTCATGGGGGTGTTATTCCTGGTAATTAACGTAGTGTTCAAAACCGACGCACCGGCCCCGGCATCCGTGGATACACGTGCGCCCGAGCCAGACGCGCTGACCCGAAAGGATTTTCTCACCATCTTTAAAGATTCGCAGTTCTGGTTTTTCGTTATCTTTGTCGTTGGTACCTGGTCGTTCTATAGCATCTACGATCAGCAGATGTTCCCGGTGTTTTACGCCAGCTTATTTGACGACCCTGAACTGGCTCCGCGCGTCTACGGCTACCTCAACTCGGTACAGGTGTTTATGGAAGCCGTCGGCATGGCGATGATTCCGTTCCTGATTAACCGCATCGGGCCTAAATCCGCATTGCTGCTGGGTGGCACCATCATGACCTGTCGCATTCTGGGCTCTGCGTTGTTCACCGATATCTATATTATTTCCTTGATCAAAATGCTGCATGCGCTGGAAGTGCCGCTGTTTGTCATCTCCGTGTTTAAATTCAGCGTCGCGAACTTTGATAAACGTCTCTCATCAACGATGTACCTGATTGGCTTTAATATCGCCAGCTCCATCGGCATCATCGTACTGTCGCTGCCTATCGGTAAGCTGTTTGATAAGGTGGGCTATCAGGAAATCTTCCTGGTTATGGCGAGTATCGTGGTCATCACGCTGATATTTGGTTACTTCACGCTCAGCAAGAAACATCATCCGCAGAGCGAACGGCAGGAACTGGCGGCCGAGCAGTAAAGTGGGCTCAACGGTACAACGGGCCGGAATGGCCCCGTTGTACCTCAATCGTACTTACCCAGCCGCCAGATACCCTTTAACCGCATCAATAAGCAGCCCCAGCGCCGCATGCTGATGGTCTCGCGACTGATAAAGCCCGTATATCCCTAGCGGTGCTGGCTCCAGGTGCGGCAACACTCGCACCAAACGCCCGCTTTCCAACCCCGCCCTCGCCTCTATTTCAGGCACCATCGCCAGCCCCATGTCCGCCGCCGCCATATCGCAGAGCAGTGACGATATCCCCGCGCTGAAATTGCCGCTCACCGCCACCGACATTCCCCCTGTTTCCCTGTCGCGGAAAGACCAGGACTGCCCGGAAAAGCGGCTGTAGTGCAGACAGTTGTGCTGCGCGAGACTCTCAATCGTCTCGGGCATGCCCGCTCGTGCAAGATACCGCGGAGAGGCGCACAGCACCGACTGACAGGTTCCGAGAAAACGGGCAATCGCGCCCGGCTCCGGTTCATTGGTAATTCGAATGGCCAGGTCGATGCGCTCGCCCACCAGGCTGACCGGATGATTATTAATATCCACTTCAATGCGTAACGCGGGATACTGATTCAGAAAGGTTGGAATAACAGGGCCAAGCAGGTGCGTCGCCGTAAAATGGGCGCAGGCAATGCGCAGCGTACCCGACGGCGTCAGCCGCGTCGCATCGCCCTCAATACCCTGAGATAACAGCGCCAACTGGCGCGTTTTCTCCAGCGTTTTCTCCCCCGCGGGGGTAATCGTGAGCCGCCGGGTTGAGCGATGAATTAACCGCGCGCCGGCCCACTGTTCCATCTCATCAAGATAGCGGCTGACCATGGGACGAGAAATCCCCAGCGAGCGCGCGGCCGCACTCAGACTCCCAAGCTCGCAAATGCGGTTATAGGTAATTGCCGCCATGACCCTATCCATCGCCACTCCATTTGATCGTTTTATGAAACTCAGCATGTATTGTTTCAGGAATTCTAGCAGAAGCCAAAATCCGTAGAATGGATTTACCCCATTAACGGAGAACGACGTCATGGTATTTCAGGCCGGGCTTTACTGGATTATCGACCCCCTATGCGGCTGGAGCTACGGCGCGCTGCCGCTGATGAACCGTATCGCCCAACATTTTCCCCACCAGCCAATTTTGTCCGGCGGGCTTTTTATTGGCGCCAACCGCCGCACGTTGAACCCCGAGTGGGTGGCGCACGTGAATGAACACGATGCCCGCATCGCAACGTTAACCGGAATGAAATTTGGCGATCGCTATCACCAGATGCTGCTGGAAGACAGCACGTTAATGCTCGACTCCCTACCCGCGACGCGCGGGCTGCTAGCGGCGCAGCGCTTTGCCAAACCCGGCGAGGATCTCAACTATCTCAACGCCGTGCAGCGCGCCTGGTATGTCGATGGGCAAAACATTACCCAGACCGCCGTCGTCAACCAGATGCTCGAACAGGCCATCTCGCCTGGCGTGAAACTCGAGCAAATCACCGAGAGTGAAGCGTTGGAGAGCATTCAGCACGCGCGGATGCTGATGGCCATGGCTAAAGGCCAGGGATTTCCAACGGCGGTTATTATCGATACCGACGGACAGTGCACGCTGCTGCCCGTCGCACAGTACTACGGCCAGCCGGATGCCTTTCTGGCGTTAGTCAAACCTCAACTTACCCGGATACACCGCTAAGGAACCTATGAACATGAAATCACTCACGCTGGCCTTGTCACTGGCAGCGGCTCCCGTATTTGCCGCCCCGCTGCACCTGGAAGTCTACAATCCACAGGAAAAAGGCATTTTCCCGGTATCCTCCACGCTGGTCTCTGGCCCGAAAGAAGCGGTGTTGGTTGATGCCCAGTTCAGCGTCAAAGATGGCGAAAAACTGGTAGAGATGATCAAAGCCAGTGGTAAGACGTTAAAAACGATCGTGATTACCTCTGGCGACCCCGACTTCTATTTTGGGCTTGAGCCGCTGGTGAAAGCATTCCCGGGCGTCAGCGTCGTCGCTTCGCCATCGGTCGTGGAAAATATCAAGGCCACCAAGGATGCCAAGCTGGCCTTCTGGGGCCCGCAGATGAAGGACGGTGCGCCAACAACAATCACCGTGCCGCAGGCGACCAAGGCGACGCGTTTCACCGTTGACGGCGAGCCGCTGGAACTCAAGCATTCTGGTGACCATGCCGCCTATGTGTGGATCCCCGCGAACAAGGCCATTCTGGGCGGAACCGGGATTGCGTCAGGCATTCACGTCTGGACCGCCGATACCCAGACTCCCGCCATTCGCCAGGGTTGGATGACGGTATTAAGCGAAATGCAGTCGCTGAAACCTCAGCAGGTTATTCCGGGTCACTATCTCGGTGAGCGCCCGGCAAAAGACGCGGCCATCACCTTTACTCACCGCTATCTACAAACGTTCGAGCAGGCGCTGGCAAACCATAAAGGGTCTGCCGACGTTATCAAGACGATGAAAGCGGCCTACCCGAACCTGGCGGATGAAAGCTCGCTCGAACTCAGCGCCAAGGTGAATACCGGTGAAATGAAATGGTAACACTGGTTTAATCGCCTCGCGCCCTGAACGTGGACGTCACAAAGGTAAGACCGGCTGGAATGCTCATCAATGCAAATGGTTCTCATTAACTTGCAAATATGATAAGTTGCATTTTAAATGAACCTTATTGGCAGGAGCAAACCATGAGCGCAAGTGAAAAAGCCGGTCACACCTTTTTAGCAAGTCTGGGGAAAACCCGGCTGCGTCCCGGTGGCGTTGATGCCACTGAATGGCTCTTTAATCAGTCCGCGCTGTCACCGGACAGCACCGTTCTGGAAGTCGCCTGCAATATGGGCACCACTTCTATCGAGCTGGCCCAGCGTTTTGGCTGCACTATCTATGCCGTCGATATGGATAAAAACGCGCTCGCTAAAGCACGTGAAAATATCGCCGCCGCTGGCCTTGGAGAGAACATTACGGTCATGGAAGCCAACGCAACAAAGCTTCCTTTTGCAGATGAAACTTTCGACGTGGTGATCAACGAAGCCATGCTAACCATGTATGTGGACAAGGCTAAAACCCGGCTTATCGACGAGTACTATCGCGTGCTTAAACCGGGCGGCCGCCTGCTGACGCATGACATTATGTTTACCCAGGAGCGGCTGGAAACCCGGGGGCAAGCGCAGCTGGAAGAGATAGTGAAATCCAACGTCAGCCCGATGACCCAGGCGGCGTGGAAAACGCTCTTTCTCGATAGCGGTTTCCGCTCGGTCGACACTCACCACGGCGCGATGTCTCTGATGTCCCCCGCCGGAATGATTCGCGACGAGGGGCTGGCGCGCGCTGCAAAAATTCTGTTTAACGCTTTGCGCACCCGCGAGAATCGGACGCGCTTTTTGGGCATGTTTCGCTTCTTTCGCCGTAACCGCCACCAGCTAAACTATATAGCCTGCTGTTCGCGCAAATAGCGCAGAGTCACCGGCCATCATCCGGCGGTGTCTAACGGCACTTACGCCGCCGGTTGGCTACTTCAGTTTAAATCCGCGCATCTGAACCGTCGAACGTAGGTTCTCTCGTCCTCCCATGTAATCCATGCTGGTCGCCGATTCCACCACTGCCCCAGCCCAGCTTTTAGAGCTCATTCGTTGGCTGGTTCGAAATGCCTGGCAGGCTGCTTCATAATCGTCAAGGTATGCGCGGTAACGTCCCTGCTCATAGTGATTGTAATGCAACACCATAGGTTGAGCGGGGCGTGGACGAATACGACTGGTCCTTGAAGCATCAGGAATCCCGACCGCCATACCAAAGGCCACAAAACTGTGCTGGGGCAAGTTAATAATCTCGGCAAGCGCTTTTGAAATATTACGCATCACGCCCAGATACACGATTCCTAAGCCGAGTGATTCCGCCGCAATCGCCGCATTCTGGGCCGCAAGCGCTGTATCGATCGATGCCATTAGAAACGCATCGAGATAATCGAGCGTCACGGCCTCCTTCCCGGCATCCTGCGTTAATTCAGCCCCTCGAGACAAGTCGGCAACCCAAAGCAGGAGTGCAGGTGCTTCTTCAATCCATGGGATGCGGTCAACCGGTACAGAATGAGCCACGGCGTCCGAGATTCGTTGTTTTAGCACGGAGTCTGTTATCGCCACGAGGCTCCACTGGTTCAGGGCCGATGAGTTAGAAGCAGACTGCGCCGCCGCAACCATCGTTTCAATTGCACCATCGGGAAGGCTATCCGGTAAAAAGGTTCTGATTGATTTATGGCTCATCAGCGCTTCCACCTGTGGTGTCCAGATAAGGTTATCGGGTTTCTGTTGCGCGGCACCGTATCTCGCCTCTAGCAGCGACTGTTGAACTGCTGTTGTCGTGGTCATTCTGGATCCTCTGTTACCAATTAAGTATGGCAGCAGGATATCGAATACATCGCTCCAGATAATCACGTGATTTACGACTTCAGTATTCACCATCGTGCACAATCAGGCCGCTTCTTATAGAATGGACATATGGACCATTTATTAGCTATACGTACATTCCAGCGCATCGTTGAGACACGCTCTTTCACAAAGGCCGCCGCTCACCTCGGGCTACCACGTTCCACGGTCAGCAAAACGCTCAAAGAGTTAGAAGCTCATCTGGGTACAAAACTCATACAGCGCACTACGCGCTCGGTCACTCTCACTACCGAGGGTGCAGAGTATTACAGAAGGATAAGCAAGATTGTCTCCAGGCTTGATGAGACAGAATCAGCGCTAAGAGATATGGGGGCGGCTGCCAAAGGAAGGCTGAGAATCGACCTTCACTCCTCGCTTGCTAACTTTGTACTCCTACCCGTACTGGCTGAATTTCGCGAACGCTATCCTCACATTCAGTTAGCAATTGGCGTTGGTGACAGGCCGGTAAACCTTATTGAGGAAGGCGTTGATTGTGTTATTCGTGCCGGTGAGCTGGCAGACTCATCTTTAATCGCTCGGAAATTATTTGTCGATCAATTAATAACTTGTGCGAGTCCCGGTTACCTCGAACAATATGGCGTTCCGAAGAACCTTTCCTGCCTTGAAAATGAGCACAAGATTGTCGGCTATTTTAGCGCTGCAACGGGAGAAGCCTGGCCACTGCGCTTTCGAAACCGCGGAGGCGAAAAACTCGTCGCCAACTTCGATATCGCCGCCAATGATAGCGCCGCATTGATAGGTATGCTTGTAAATGGCATGGGGGTTGGGCAAACGCATGCTTCAGTCAGCAAACGCTTTGTTGAGTCGGGTGAACTGGTTCCCGTACTTACCGATATTACCCGGACGGCATTTCCCGTTTCGATTATCTATCCACCGACAAAACAGCTGAATGCGCGCCTGAGACTATTTATAGACTGGATGGTAGAGCGGTTTTCTGATTTTCAGTAGCGCAGTGACCCGCCGAAAACAATGGAGTTGCAGATACCAGGCGAGTACAATCAATGGCACGCTAATTTGTCGTACAATTCAACCAAATGAAAGTTAACACATTACTGGTATCACTGGTCATTTCCTTCAGCGTCTCGCCCGCATTTGCTCTTACCTACACGCTGCCCAACGGGGGCGGCAGTCTGGTCGGCAGCAACCAATACGAACAGATCCCGCAGGGGCAAAAATCGCCGCTGGAGACCTACGCGGCAAAGCATCATATCGGTATGAGTAACCTGCTGGATGCGAACCCCGGCGTGGATGTGTATTTACCTGCACCGGGTACCGTCCTGACTTTCCCGTCACGGACGCTTTTACCTGACACCGTCCATCAGGGAATCGTCATAAATACCGCTGAAATGCGCCTTTACTACTACCCCGCGGGCAGTGGTACGGTTGAAATCTACCCGGTCGGCATCGGTCAGATTGGCCACGATACCCCAGAACACTGGGTCACCTCAGTGAAACAGAAAAAGGTCGGGCCGACCTGGACACCGACCCCGAACGAGCGTGCTGAATTTGCCGCCGAAGGGAATATCCTGCCAGCGGTCGTCCCCGCCGGGCCGGATAACCCAATGGGGCTGTATGCCATGTATATTGGCAATCAGTTTGCCATTCATGGCACCAATGCGAATTTTGGTATTGGTCTGCGCGTCAGCCACGGCTGCGTGCGTTTACGGGCCGACGATCTGAAAAAACTCTTTAGCGAAGTTCCCGTTGGCACCCGCGTTGAGTTTGTTAATCAGCCTGTAAAAGCCAGCGTTGAACCTGACGGCGCGCGCTACATCGAAGTGCACAGCCCGTTATCTGAATCGGGTGCCAGCACCGCAAAAGCAACGGTGATACCGGCATCCCTCAACGCCACGTTAGCGGCGGCGGATATCCAGCAGCCCGTTCTCAAACAGGCGCTGGCGATGCGTTCAGGCATGCCGGTCAGGTTGAATTAATATCGAATACCGCATCATGATAAATCCACGTCGCGGCGTGGATTTTTTTAGCGCTGCCGCTTTACCCCCGCTGAACCTGCCGATACTCTGTTGCGACCTCTTGCTCTTACCCATTCTTCAGACCAGAAGTTGCCGCGACAATGACGACGCATAATAAAAAAATTCGAGCCTGGCATTTCCCCGTTTTTCGCCATCTTTTTACGGCGCGTTTACTGACCGTTCTTGGCAACGGCATTGCCCCGATTGCACTGGCTTTTGCGGTGCTTGATATCGGCGGTTCGGTCTCCGATTTAGGCATTGTCGTCGCGTCACGTTCGATTTTTAACGTCGCGTTTCTGCTGCTCGGCGGCGTGCTGGCCGACCGTTATTCACGCAGCCGCGTGCTGGTCTACTCCTCCGTTGTGGCCGCCATTTCCCAGGGGATTGTCGCGTGGTCGGTGCTGGATGGCTCCGCCACCGTCATCAGTCTTGCGCTCCTCGGTGCGCTGAACGGCGCGGCGGCGGGCATTGCTCTACCGGCGTCGTCTGCGCTGGTTCCTCAAACGGTGCCCTCCCAAAACCTGCGTGAAGCCAACGCCCTGATTCAGCTTGGCGTCTATAGCGGGACGGTTATTGGCGCCTCATTGGGCGGCGTGCTGGCAAGCTCGGTGGGGCCCGGCTGGGGACTGGCGATTGATGCGCTTGGCTTCACCGCCGCCGCCCCGCTCTACTCCCTGATTCGGGTCAGCGCCATTAAAGCAAGCGAGTCACAAAGCAATATCTTGCAGGATTTAAAAGAAGGCTGGACAGAGTTCGCCAGCCGTTCCTGGGTATGGTCTATCGTCGTGCAGTTCACCATCGTCAATGCGGCGTTCAGCGGCGTGGTGATGGTGCTCGGTCCCGCCATTGCGGACGCCTCTTTTGGTCGCGCGCGCTGGGGCATGATCGTCGCGGCGCAAAGCATTGGGCTTATCGCCGGTACCTTCCTCGCGCTGCGCTGGCGTCCGCGTCGGGATCTTTTCATTGGCGTGATGTTGGTTGTCCTCTGCGCGGTGCCGATTTTTATGCTGAGCCAGGCTGTCAGCGCATCGTGGTTGATTGTCGCTTTCTTTGTTACCGGCGTGGCTTTCGGCCTCTTCGGCGTTTCCTGGGCGCACTCATTGCAGACGCATATTCCGCCAGAAAAGCTGGCGCGCGTATATGCCTACGATGCGGTGGGTTCTTTTGTGGCTATCCCATTCGGCGAGCTGGTTGCGGGCCCGTTGGCCATGCGTTTTGGCAGCAGTCATGTGCTGATGGTATCTGCGGTCGCGGTGGTTATGGCAACGGTATGCGCGAGCCTGGTGCCCGCTATCCGACGACTTGATAATGCCGCGCAGGCGAAACCGCACAAAGCAGTCAATAGCTGAATTCCTCGGGTACAAAAACGGCGCAGCGTGGTTTTCATTGTCTATGATTCAATGATAGCGTGCCGTAACACCCCGATAACCCGTTACGGTGAATGATGATGTCACCCCACAAAAATTGCCGGATGCTCACTCAATACTTCGCCTTCCTGCGCATTGCGCCGTTACTCCTTCTCACCGCTTCGCTGTCTGGCTGCATGTTGACTCGTGTATCAGACAGTACGCATGCCAAAGAGGTTGACGCGCTGCATGTCGTTGGCCTGAGTATGAACGCCGCAAAGGCCAGATTGGCTGAAAACGGCTTCATCTGTAGTCCCGCTCCCGCGTTGAATCACGTCCAGACCGAGGATGGCGTTCAGCATCGCTGGCTACAGCTGGAATGCAGTAAACAGAGCATGGAGGTTATCTGCCCGCAAATTCGCTCAGTGGTGCTAAACGTCGACCCAAAAACCCATACCGTGGTCGCAGTAGGTAAACCTATCATCCAACAGGGCTGCTTTTAATCAAAGATTACGGGGGTTAACACCGCCCCTTGTCAAATTACCCGCTGATTTTTATGTTTATGTCTAAATATTTCTTCCATCCGGACGATATACCGTAAAAGCAAAATCAAAAATGCGGGCGCAAGATGGCAGGGATCAACACCAACATCAATACTCTGGTCGTACAAAACAACGCATTAAAAAACAGCTCTGTTTTACAGCAGTCGATTGAACGCCTTTCCTCAGGATCACGCATAAACAGCGCTAAGGATGATGCTGCTGGGCAAGCGATCGCCAACCGAATGGGGAGCCAGATAGCGGGATTGCTGCAGGCACGCAGAAACGCGAGCGACGGACGCTCCATGGCAGAAACCGCTGAAGGTGCACTGAGTGAAGTAAACCAGCGCTTGCAGCGCATCCGTGAACTTTCCGTCCAGGCAATGAGTGAAACCTACTCTTTAGAGGATGCAGACAGCATCCAGGCCGAGATTAACCTCAACCTCAAAGAGATAGCCCGACTCAACGGCCAGACCAGCTTTAATGGCAAAAATGTCCTTGATGGTAGCGCGGGAACCGTCTCCCTGCAGGTCGGCGTCAACGACAACGAAACCATGGGCCTTTTCCTTGGTAAGCCGGGCTTTAGCGTTAATGAACTGGGTCTGACCGATCTGGTTATTCGCGGGATAAGCGGTAAAGTGACGCCAACCGACCAGCTGTTGGGCAGCGCCAGCAACATTTCACTGAGCGATCCATCCACCAGCGTGACATTTACCCTAAGCAGCACCTACAGTTTCGCGCAGCTGGTACGCAGCAACAATAACGGACAACTTTATATTCAGGCGACGGACGCGCAAGGTAAAAATACCTATCTTCCAGCGACCTATGGTGCGACCTACACCACCGCCACTGATTCTGCCGACGTTAACGTGATACCGACCTCCGCCACAGCGCTGTATAGCGGTGTCGATACGCTGTCTTCCCGCGCCGTCGTGGGACTGTCCTTTATGGATGATACCAACACGCCTATCACAGCAGATGCACTGGTGAATAGCGATGGGAAGTACTACATCCAGCAAGGCACTGACTATTTTGCCGCAGAGCTCAGTTGGGGGCCGACTGGTGCGATGCAGGCAAAGATAACCGACGCCACGGCGCTGACCACGCTCAACGCTCCCGTCCAGGTCACCAGCACGCCTGACGTCGATTTAACCAGCATAACGCCAACCTTCCTTGATAACAGCGGTGCGGATATCTCCAGCGCCTCTCGGCTGGTCAAGAGCGGAAATCAATACTACATGGAAGTGGATAATGGCGGTGGCGATTATCGCTATTACGCGGCGTCGGTCTCGATGCAAAGCGATGGCGGGGTACCAAGCGTCACCGTGAAGGCGAATAGCGCAGTTTCGCAGAATGCCTTTACTCCCGTCACCACCGTAAGTGGCTCGTCGAATATCACCCTCGACCCGAGCAAAATGCAGCTCAGCTATACCGATAACGCAGGCAGGACCTTTGCGAATGTGCTGAGCACGGATGCCGATGGCAATTACATCATGAACCTCGGCGTTGATGGAAAAACCGCGACGATGGTGAAACAAACCGACGGGACACTGCTGATTAAAACTCTCAACGGCAGCGGTGAAGTCCAGATTTATTATCCAAATAGCTACACCGCCTCTACCGATGCGGCTACAGGCTGGACGACCATCAACCTGAAAGAAACAGCAGACGGTATTCGGCTTCGCCAGCCTGACGACCCGCTGGCGGCGATTGATGCTGCCATTGCTCGGGTTGATCAGCGCCGAAGTCAATTGGGGGCCACAATGAACCGTCTTGAGTCCATTCAGAACGTACAAACCAACACCTCTTCAGCACTCAGCGCTTCACGTTCACGGATTGAAGATGCTGACTACGCAGCCGAGGTTTCTCAAATGTCTCGCGCACAAATTGTACAGCAGGCGGGCAACTCTGTGCTGGCAAAATCAAACCATCAACCCGAAGCGGTACTGTCGCTGCTTCAGGGATAACGGGTCACCGCCCTCTTATGTCCTGTTGACTTATTCTGTAAAAAGACTACTTTTCAGGACATGAAGAAAATCCTGATTATCGTCCCCGATGGCGGCATGCTGTTCGAATCCGCTGGTATTGCTGACATCCTGATGCAGGCAAACCGTCTGCATCCAGAAAACGCCACCACTCCCTGCTACCAGGTCCAGCTGGCAACCACTCAACCGCATCAGGTGATCCACGGCCAGTCGGGTTTAAATCTGCTGGCCGATCATCGTCTCCACGAGATAGACCCGCGGGAACCTCTTGATACCATCATCATTACCGGCAGAGGGCAGAATCCGCAGGAAGGGGTTGCTGTCGTCGACTGGCTGCGTCTTGCCGCCCCCCATACTCGCCGTATCGCCTCTATCTGCGGCGGCGCGATGCTGCTCGCACAGAGCGGGCTGCTGAACGGCAGGCGCGCCACCACCCACTGGAAGCTGCTGGAAACCCTGCAAGCAGAATATCCTCAGGTACGCGTGGAAGGTGGGCCGCTGTATGTGCAGGACGACAATATCTGGACCTCCGGCGGCGTCAGCTCCGGTTTTGACCTGACGCTGGCGCTGGTTGAAGAGGACTACGGCTTCAGCCTGGCGCGCGATATCGCCCAGGATTTTGTGATGTACCTGCATCGCCCCGGCAGCCAGCTGCAGTTTAGCCGCTACCACCTTCAACAAACCAGCACGCTTGGCCCCATTAACGACCTGCTGGCCTGGCTCCTTGATAATCTCACCGACGACCTTGGCGTGGAAAAACTGGCGGAAAAAGTGGCCATGAGCCCACGAAATTTCACCCGCGTCTTCACCCGGGAAACCGGTGCCTCTCCGGCCCGCTATGTCGCTGAAGCCCGTCTGGCTGCCGCTCGACAAAGGCTAGAGCAGACGAACGACACGCTGGAGAGAATTGCCCAGCAAACCGGCTTTGGCAGCAGCATTAATCTGCGTCGTATGTTCGAAAAACAGCTTCACCTGACACCGGGAGAATATCGCCAGCGGTTCCACTGCCGAAAAATGGCGTAAAGTGATCCTTTTTTGTCATTTACGCCAAATAGCCACCGGCCTACAGTAATGCCAGAGACAACAGATAAGGAGTTGATCATGGTAAAGGTCGGTATTAACGGTTTTGGCCGAATCGGACGTAACGTACTGCGCGCGGCGCTGGGCAACCCGGATATGCAGATTGTGGCGATTAACGATCTGACGGATAGCAAAACGCTGGCGCACCTGCTGAAACACGACTCACTGCTCGGCACCCTCGCCGCAGAGGTCTCCGCCGGTGAAGGACGGCTGGTGGTCGACGGAAAGCCCATCAGAGTGTTTAGCGAACGCGACCCGGCCAACATCCCGTGGCGCCAGGAACAGGTCGACATCGTCATTGAAGCCACCGGCTTCTTTACCGAACGCGACAAGGCAGCGGTGCATATCCACAGCGGTGGCGCAAAACGCGTGATTATCTCTGCCCCCGGTAAAAACGAGGATTTGACCATCGTGATGGGCGTGAATAACGGACTCTATTCCCCGGACAAACACGTTGTCGTCAGCAACGGTAGCTGCACCACCAACGGGCTGGCGCCTGCCGCGCAGGTTTTGCATCAGCACTTTGGTATCAAACATGGTCTGATGAACACTACCCACGCTTATACCAACAGCCAGGCACTGCACGATCAGCCAGAGAAAGACCTGCGAGGCGCGCGCGCTGCTGCGCTGTCAATCGTGCCTTACTCCAGCGGTGCGGCGAAAGCGTTGGGTAAAGTCATTCCCGAACTGGACGGACGCTTAACCGGGTATTCACTGCGCGTACCGGTACCGGTGGTTTCCATCGTCGACCTGACCGTAACCCTTGAGCGTGATGTCACCGTTGAAGAGGTGAACAATGCGTTTCGTGAGGCCGCCGCGGCAGGTCCGCTGAAAGGGATCCTCGGCTATAGTGATGAGCCGCTGGTTTCAAGTGATTACCAGGGCGACCCGCGCTCTTCCATTATTGACGGTCTGTCAACGCTGGTGATTGGCGGCAATATGGTTAAAATCCTGGCCTGGTATGACAACGAATGGGGATTCTCCAACCGTCTCGTCGACCTCGCGGTGATGATGGCGAAACGCGAAAACTAATCCGACGTTCTGGCATCGCCCCTAAAATCCACGCCCCCGCGTGGATTTTTTTATCCTCCGACATCAAACCTGTAATATGCTGTTTGTTCTGATACATACGATTTTCTTATAAAAGATGGCGCACTCGTGCCCATCGTCAGACCGACATACAAACCACAGGACAGATGGATGTTAACTCACACCGCCGCCTCACCACGCAATGAGGCCAGGGCACAGTTTCGCGCCGGGGTAATCGCCTGCTTCCCCACTATTCCAGGCTACTGGAGCATTGGTTTCGCCGCCGGTGCCATTGGTACCCTTTCCGGTTTTACTACCCTGCAAACGGCGCTATTGGCGAGCCTGCTCTACGCCGGGTCAGCACAGTTTCTCTTCTATTCGCTTTGGGCGGCAGGCGCGGAAGTCGCCTCCGTGGTGCTCAGCGTGCTGCTGGTCAACCTGCGCTATCTGCTGATGAGTTCGGCAATGAGCGTCTATTTTCGTGAGCAGACAACGTTACAGAAAATCGTCAGCGGTCTGCTGCTGACCGATGAAACGTTTGGCGTCGCGATACAGCGCGCGGGCGCGCAGAATAAGGTTTCCTTTGCGTGGATGTTTGGCCTGAACGTTGCGGCATGGCTGAACTGGATCCTGGCCTGCGTGATTGGCGCGGGGCTGGCGTCAGCGCTGCCGGAAGCCTTGATGGAAGGATTGAGCTTTAGCCTGGTGTCGATGTTTATCGGCCTGGTGCTGATGCTGTGGTTTGCCAGCCGTCGTAAGCTGCTGGAGTCTTTCAGCATCGCGGTGGCCGTGATCATTACGCTGCTCATGTCCGGGCATACCGATACCAGCCTGGTGGTGATTGTCGCCGCGTCTGTTGCCGCGACGCTGGCAACGCTAGGAATGCGATTTGTTAAGCAAAAGGAGCATCAGGATGGAGCGTAATATTCTGTTGGCGATTGTGTTTTCGGCGGGGGTAACCGCGCTAATGCGCGTTGTGCCGGTACTGCTGCTGTCGCGTTTTCGTATGCCGCCTGCGCTGCAGCAGTGGCTGAGCTTTATTCCTGCGGCGATTATGTCGGCCATTATCGCCGCTGAACTGGTGGGAAAACCGGCGTTAACCGGCAGTGGAATCAGCATTTCACTGCTGGCGGCCGCGGTAGCCACGCTGATTGGTGCGCTGAGCCGCAGCCTGTTTGCGACGGTGATTGCGGGAATGGCGGCGTTTATGGGGTTAAGCTATTTGTTGGCTTAGGTGCGTAACCGGGCGAGCGGTAATATGCGAGGATAAGTCCCCGGAGTCGGCGCGATGCGCCTCGTCCGGACTACTCGCGTGTTTCCACGGTTATCATGGTGACGAAAGGATGGTACTGCCAGGGGACACTGCTCCCCTGCTGGTACATCTTTGAGATGGTGCCGTCGAGATAGAGCATTTGCCGCACGTTCAGGCGCGATTTCGCATAGCAGGCGAAATCATAGAAATTGGTTTCCCGCTCGCTCAGCATAAACACAACCTTGCCCTGCGCGGTGATCCCGACACCGTTGCGCAGTTTGCGTGAACTTGCCGACGGTTTCAGCCGCCAGTTAATCACGCCGTTTTCAATCAACATCGGGCCGGACTGCACCGCGTAGTCCATGCCTTTCGTCGATTTCAGTTTGTCGAGGCTGACTATCCCCGCACGGTCACCCTTAACGTAGAAAACACCGCCGGGTTTGATAAAGAAGTTTCCGCCGCCGGACGCCCGGTTTACCGCCACCTTCTGCTGGCCGTTTTCAATATACAGCCCAAGGGGGGCGTAGGCTTTATCGTAGATGCCGCCGTTCATCGCCATCCGCACGCGACCGTCGCCGTTAATGTCGGACAGCAGCGCGCGCAGCGAACCGTAGTCTTTACCGTTGGCTTTTAGCCAGTACATGGCAATGCGTTCGTGCTGGGGATCGGCGGTATAGCTTTGTAGCGTGAGATTGGGGTCCGTCAGGCGACACGAACTGCCCGCAGCTGCCACGAAAGGCACGGCCATCAGCGCCAGCAGCAGCGGTATTGTACGAATGGACATGACGTTATTCGTCTTCGTCTTCATCCTCAAAACGCGCGACAATACGCTCGCCAGTATGGGTAGCACGCAGCTCCTCGGCCACCAGCGCAATCGCCTGACCGCTAGCCATGCCCTGCGACATCAGTTCCTGAATGCGCTCAACGGCTTTTTGCTGCTGCTCATGGCTCAGTGAAGGTAATCCTGCAAACATCATTTACTCCTGCTACATTGTGAGCGCGTATTATTTCATGCTGCCCGAACATTCGCCAGTGGCAGTGCAACAAGGCTGGACAGAGAAACAATGTTACCCCCTTCAACGATGACGCTTCCCTGGCGACAGGATGCCGCCGAACACTACTTTGCCCCGTTAAACGCATCGCCCTGGGCGATGATGCTGCACTCAGGCTTCGCGGACCACCCGCACAGCCGTTACGATATCGTGGTGGCCGACCCTTGCCAGACCCTGGTAACCCGTGGCGACAGCACCCTCATCACCCAAGCAGGGCAAACACAGGCCTCCGGTGACTGCCCGCTCGCGCTGCTGCAGCAGGCCATTGAACGGCTTAACATCACGACCGCTCCCCTCGCCGACATTCCGTTTACCGGCGGTGCGGTTGGTCTTTTTGGCTATGATTTAGGCCGTCGCTTTGAAAAGCTGCCCGACCAGGCGCGGCAGGATGTGAGTGTGCCGGATATGGCCGTTGGGCTTTATGACTGGGCGCTGATTGTGGATCATCAGCGCCAGAAGGTAACGCTGCTCTGCCACGGCGATATTCAGGCCCGCTTACGCTGGCTGGAACAACAGATTGCCCCTGTCGCCGAGCCGTTCGCCCTCACCTCTGGCTGGCAGTCGAACATGACCCGCGAGCAATACGGCGAGAAGTTTCGCCAGGTGCAGGCCTATCTGCACAGCGGCGACTGCTATCAGGTGAACCTCGCCCAGCGTTTTCAGGCGCGCTATCGCGGCGACGAATGGGCGGCCTTTGTGGAACTCAACCGCGCGAATCGTGCGCCGTTTAGCGCGTTTTTACGTCTTGATGAGAGCGCCATTCTTAGCCTTTCTCCCGAGCGTTTTATTCAGCTCGAGCAGGGCTGCATTCAGACTCGGCCGATTAAAGGCACCCTGCCGCGTCTGGGCTCGCCAGAGGCTGACGCCGAGCAGGCCCAGCGGCTGGCCAACTCGCCGAAAGATCGTGCAGAAAACCTGATGATTGCCGACCTGATGCGCAACGACATCGGGCGCGTCGCCGTCCCGGGCAGTGTACGCGTGCCGGAGCTGTTCGTCGTTGAACCGTTCCCGGCGGTACATCATCTGGTGAGCACCATCACCGCACAGCTGCCAGCGACGCTGCACGCTACCGATCTGCTGCGCGCCGCGTTTCCCGGCGGCTCAATTACCGGCGCGCCAAAAGTTCGCGCGATGGAAATTATCGACGAGCTGGAGCCCCATCGCCGTAACGCCTGGTGCGGCAGCATCGGCTATGTCAGCGCCTGCGGCAACATGGATACCAGCATCACCATTCGCACGGTAACGGCCTCGGACGGCACGCTTTACTGCTCGGCGGGCGGCGGCCTTGTCGCCGACAGCGACGAAGATGCGGAATATCAGGAAACATTTGATAAAGTGAATAGAATCCTTCAACAACTGGAGTCCTGACAATGCAAGAGCCCGCGCTGAACCTGGATGACTTCCTCTCCCGCTTTCAGCTGCTTCGCCCGCAGACCGCGCGGGCAGCATTAAACGCCAGACAGGCGGCGGTACTGGTGCCCATTGTTCGCCGCCCCGAGCCGGGCCTGCTGCTGACCCAGCGCTCGGCGCGTTTGCGCAAACACCCCGGCCAGGTGGCCTTCCCCGGCGGTGCCGTAGACAGCACCGATGCCTCGCTGATTGCCGCCGCACTGCGTGAAGCGCAGGAAGAGGTCGCCATTCCTCCGGAGTGCGTGGATATTATCGGCGTGCTGCCGCCGGTCGACAGCGTGACCGGCTTTCAGGTTACGCCGGTGCTCGGGGTGATCCCACCGGATCTGCACTATCACGCCAGTGAAGATGAAGTGGCGTCGGTGTTTGAAATGCCGCTTGCCGAAGCGCTGCGTCTGGGGCGTTATCACCCGCTCGATATTCACCGCCGTGGCAATGAGCATCGCGTTTGGCTCTCGTGGTATCAGCACTATTTTGTCTGGGGCATGACCGCTGGCATTATTCGTGAGCTGGCGCTACAGGTGGGCCTTAAACCCTGAGCGTCCACCAATTCAAATAGAGATTATTTTCGCCAGCGCGATGCCGCTGGCGGTTACTATTGTGAACATAATAGTTAAACCCCACCTCGGCAATAGTGGTAACCACTATACAGTAGATCAATTATCAATCAGTATATATTCACCACTATATTGTATTTATCGTAAGCAATAAATCACGACGAGAACGATTTTTTGCGATATAACATAAGCATAAAATACGATGTCGCGCCATATTACCTTATCGATATCTATTGTTTTAATTAAATATTTTAGCGAGATGAATAATATGAGCTTTGTGAATGAATTTATTACCAATGAAAAAGAGATCCAAAAATTTGATCTGGATAATGTTTATAACGCCTGTGACCTGGGGCCGGGCAATCGCAAATGGCCTGAGGCCCGCCTTGACGGTTCTGACATACCTAATCTCACTATCGATCGGGAGAGAAATATCTGGCTGATGCACCCAGGTGGTGTATACAGCTATGAAAATAGCCGGACTGGCTATCCTGAACCGACGGGAGTGTATGTGTTTATTCTCCATTATTCAGGAAAAAATTATGAGTTCAGACTTAAAAAATCAAAGGATGGCTCACGTAATTTTAATACTGAGTCACCTCGAATTGTAATCTGGCAGATGGTCTCCCTTCCTCCTGAAATAGAGGGAAGCAGAGAAAAAAAACAGCTGGTGTCTGTACTGAAAGAAGCGCTGGAGGTTTTTGGAATTCTTGGCGCAAATATTCAGAGGCCAAACACCATTGTCAGATTTGAGTTTTAACGAAAGGATATGAGGACAAGGATATGTTAACGACAAGACAGGCAAACAATCTTCTGAGGTCCATTACAACTGAAGCGGATTTAGGTTTCAGCAAGGTGAATGGTGTGGGCTTTGTGAATGAATTTATTACTGATGAAAAAGAGATCCAAAAATTTGATCTGGATAATGTCTATAACGCCTGTGATCTGGGACCGGGTAATCGGAAATGGCCAGAAGCTCGCCTTGACGGTTCTGACATACCTAATCTCACTATCGATCGGGAGAGAAATATCTGGCTGATGCACCCAGGTGATGTATACAGCTATGAAAATAGCCGGACTGGCTATCCTGAACCGACGGGAGTGTGTGTGTTTATTCTCCATTATTCAGGAAGAAATTATGAGTTCAGACTTAAACAATCAAAGAATAGCTCACGTAATATTAATACTGAATCACCTCGAATTGTTATATGGCAGCTTGTCTCCCTTCCTCCTGAAATAGAGGAAAGCAGAGAAAAAAAACAACTGGTGTCTGTACTGAAAGAAGCGCTGGAGGTTTTTGGAATTCTTGGCGCAAATATTCAGAGGCCAAACACCATTGTCAGATTTGAATTTTAACTAAAGGATATGAGGACAGGGATATGTTAACGACAAGACAGGCAAACAATCTATTGAGCTCTATCACTAATGAAGCAGAGTTACGGGAGCGATTATATCAACTCGGCGTCAGTTGTGCTGGCAGTACAACTGGTACTTTACAGTGGAACTTTAGATGAAGTTGAAGCATTTGATGGTAATATGAATACCATCAGATATAGTCAATGGTTTAAAGATAATACTGATATGCGTCTTATCGATAATAACTGAAGCAAGTGCATTTATGAAATGCAAGGCATTTAATGATACATTATTTTCTATTTTCGTGATGAACTATCTGAGCTATAGCAGATACACGCAATATCATTACATTGGAACGAGATATCCTTAGCAATAACATTTTTCCAACGTGAAAAGTTGACTAGAGCCCCCTTAACTAAACATACGAAGAAAAATCCTCATTGAAGATGATAGTTCATGACACACGATATTCTACGATATAAAATAAAAAAAGAACAACGTATCACATGTATATTATTACATTAGCGTTTGTTGTTTTAATAAAATATTTTAACGAGGTAAATGATATGAATTTTGTGAATAAATATGTTACAGATGAAAAACTCATCAAAGAATTTAATTTAGATGAATTATGGAATCATTATAATCCATTGGCTCGTCGACAACCAGAGCGACGGTTAAGAGGGTCTCAATTGTGTCAATATTACTGGACGACAAATCATAGCCACAATATATGGTTGATGAATATTGGCATGGTACACAGTCAAGATAATGAAATTAGTAGAACGGGTTACCCTGAACCGGCAGGTGAATATATTTTTATTTTTCATTGCGACAATAAAAAATATAATGTCCGATTGAAGCGTGGACCACGCACATCTTTAAATTATAAAAGTAATCCATATGTAATTATATGGGAGTTGGTTTCACCAAACCAAAATGAAGAACAAATACCGGTTAGAATAATACCTATGTTAAAGAATGCGCTGATCACATTCGGTCAGGATGGAATTCGTCGTCAAATAGCAAACACGGTTGTTGAATTTGATTTTTAATTTACTTTAATGAATGATATAGATGTGATTTATGTTAACAACAAATTAGGGCAATAGAAAATTAGCAACAATCACTACTGCCGAAGAATTACGTAATCTATTAAATGAATTGGATGTCAACTGCCCTGAGGAAACTACTGTTTTATATAATTATTCTATTACCAAAGACATACATACTTCAAATATTGTATCTGAGCTAGATAATACTATTGCTATTGGTATTCGTGTAATAGATAAAACAGAAGCCTCGATCTTTTTAATTGACAATTCTGACCTTGAGTACACTTTACAACGGATATTTGATGATGACCCTCGCCAAGTGGGTTCAAAATCCAATCAATTCCTCTACAGCGAAATTATGGATGGTGTCCGCCAGCTCAACGGTGCATGGGATATCATTTCCCAGCGTTTTGTTGCGGAAACCACCGGTGAAGTCCGTCTACTAGCCGGCGTGAACACCGACCCCACTCGGGTATTTGGCGCCGTTGCATAGTCCTCGTTAACAAATCTCTTTTCTCTGAATGAATCCTTGATCTGAGCTTTAGTAGATACACGCAATATCATTCCCCCGCACCAGATATCTTTAGCATGGCAAACTTCCCTATCCTGCGATGTTGACTAGCGACACCAGGACTTAACGTGCAAAGAAAATTCGTTGTTGTAAATAATAATTCATGACGTACGCGATTTTCTACGATATAAAGTAAGCAGAGAACAATTTATCATACGTATATTAATATACTGATACTTGTTATTTTAATGAAATGTTTTATCGAGGTGAATAATATGGGTTTTGTGAATGAATTTATTACCGATGAAAAAGAGATCCAAAAATTTGATCTGGATAATGTCTATAACGCCTGTGACCTGGGGCCGGGCAATCGGAAATGGCCAGAGGCCCGCCTTGACGGTTCTGCCAGACCTTGCCTCACTATTGATCGAGTAAGGAATATTTGGCTCATGTTTGTCGGGGGGGTAACAAGTTATGATAATAGTCGATCCGGTTATCCAGAACCCACAGGGGTACGTGTATTTATATTACATTATCTAGGAAAAAATTATGAATTTAAACTTAAACAATCAGAGGATAGTAGTCCGAATATTTATAGTTTACCATTTATTATCATCTGGCAGCTGATATCTATCTCACCGGAAATAAATAATGAAAACGAGTATATTGAGGTAATCTCGTCTTTGAAAAATGCATTGACAATTTTTGGTGTTCGCGGAGCTAGAATCCAGGTTCCTGACACGATTGTCAGATTTGAGTTTTAACGGAAGACTATAGGGACAGGGATATGTTAACAACAAAGCAAGCGAATAGTTTTCTTAACACCATTTCATCTGAGGAAGAATTAAAGGCCCTATTATATCAACTGGATGTCAGTTGTTCTGGCAGCACAACGTACTTTATAGTGGTGTATTAGGAGAGGTCGGCTCAACTAGTGAAGCAGTGAGTATTGTTCGAGCATCTGATATAGTTAATGATTTAAAAAATAATCCTGACATTCGTCTTATCGATAAAACAGAGGCCAGTGCATTTTTATCAAATCCTGCACTTGATGACATACTCTTCCAAATATTCGGTGATGATCGTTACAACGTAGGTTCTAAATCCAATCAATTCCTCTTTGGCGAAATTATCGATGGTGTCCGCCAGCCCAACGGTGCATGGGATATCATTTCCCAGCGTTTTGTTGCGGAAACCACCGGTGAAGTCCGTCTGCTTGTCGGCATGAACACCGACCCCACTCGGGTATTTGGCGCCGTTGCATAGTCCTCGTTAACAAATCTCTTTCCTCTGAATGAATCCTTGCTCTGAGCTTTAGTAGATACACGCAATATCATCACACCCGCACCAGATATCTTTAGCATGGCAAACTTCCCTCACCTGCGATGTTGACTAGCGACACCAGGACTTAGCGTGCAAAGAAAATTCGTTGTTGTAAATAATAATTCATGACGCACGCGATTTTCTACGATATAAAGTAAGCAGAAAACCACGTATCACATATATATTAATATACTGGTACTTTTTGTTTTAATGAAATGTTTTAATGAGGTGAATAATATGGGTTTTGTGAATGAATTTATTACCGATGAAAAAGAGATTCAAAAATTTGATCTGGATAATGTCTATAACGCCTGTGACCTGGGGCCGGGCAATCGGAAATGGCCAGAGGCCCGTCTTGACGGTTCTGACAGACCTAATCTCACTATCGATCGGGAGAGAAATATCTGGCTGATGCACCCTGGAGTTATACATAGTTATGAAAATAGTCGTAGTGGTTATCCTGAACCGACCGGAGTGTATGTGTTTATCCTCCATTATTCGGGAAAAAATTATGAATTCAGACTTAAATGTTCAAATGATAGCACGTGCAATTATCGTGATGAATCACCTCGAATTGTTATATGGCAGCTTGTCTCTTTTCCTACTGAAATAAAGGAGAACAAAGAAAAAAATCAACTGATATCGGTATTGAAAGAAGCGCTGGGGGTTTTTGGGATTCTCGGCGCAAGATATCAAATGCCAGACACCATTGTCAGATTTGAATTTTAACGAAAGGATATGAGGACAGGGATATGTTAACGACAAGACAGGCAAACAATCTGCTGAGCTCTATCACTACTGAAGCAGAGTTACGGGAGCTATTATATCAACTCGACGTCAGTTGTGCTGGCAGTACAACGGTACTTTACAGTGGGGCTTTAGGTGAAGTTGAAACATCTGATGGTAATATGAATACCATCAGATCATCAGATATAGTCAATGGTTTAAAAGACAATCCTGATATACGTCTTATTGATAAAACTAAAGCAAGTGAATTCATGGAAAGCAAGGCATTTAAAGATACATTACTTTCTATTTTTGCTGATAACCCATATAAGATTGGCTCTAAATCTAATCAATTCCTCTTTGGCGAAATTATCGATGGTGTCCGCCAGCCCAACGGTGCATGGGATATCATTTCCCAGCGTTTTGTTGCGGAAACCACCGGTGAAGTCCGTCTGCTGGTCGGCATGAACACCGATCCCACTCGGGTATTTGGCGCAACGGAATTACCGGCCCTGATGGATAACCCTAATATCACGACGATTGAGGGTATCCCCAAATCGGAACTTTCAGGATAAAGCACCTCTGAGATATTTAAACTGCTACGCGACTCCGCCTGGCAAAACATCATGGGCACCGACCTTATACACGGACACATTGACTCGTGGCTTAATATCACTCCGGAAAGCTACAGCGATGTAGATTATATTAATAATCTAAGAAAAGAACTACGTATACTGAATGATGCCCAACTCACCAGCTATAAAAAAACGGCGAATTACCTGGCGGAAATAAGTACAAAACTAGTCAAACATGCTCCATTAGTTGGCAAGACATTATTAGGGGCATCACTGGCGATGGTGGCTGCGGAATCGTCAGCTGCGATGGATCGCGGTGATAAAAATGAAGCCATTTCCATTTGGATTGAATTTGCCCTTGAAGAGTTTGGTGGCGAGATCGTTGCTACTCTGGCAGGGATCGCGGCTGGAGCAGCGGCCACAACAGTGGGAGCGCCTGCATCGGTCATTGCAGCAGTAGGGTTTGGGACTGCGATACTGGGAGGATTCATTACGGCAGAAACGGTGGACCAATACGCCGATTTGATCCGCGACCATGATGCCAACGGGGTGATGGATCTGCTGGACAGAATCAAGAATGTCTTCACTGGAGTGAATGGTCAATTACCAAACCGCTTACCTCCCGGATTTACGCCGGAACACCGCTATACGTTGGATACGCGCTCCAGTGCGAGTGCCATGGCGGCAATGGCAAAAAACAGCCTGGCGTACCGTTATGCACTGATTAACCTTAATCCCTTTGTGATTACTGATTACAATTATTCGGCATACGCGCTCAACCCGGAGTATCAGTACGCTAATTACTCTGAACAGTACTGGCAGGATCGCGCAAAAATGACCTACTGGCGGATTCAGTATCAACTGCAGGGTCTGGACGTCAGTGAGCAGATGAACAGCGATTCAACATACGGCAATTATGATTTTGTGGACATGAGCACACCGCTGTCTGGCAGTGATTATATGCAATTAAGCATAGACGGCCGCGGAATCTCGATGGATGACCACAAAATCATATTTGGTAGCCAGAAATCTGACAGTATTACTGGCGCCGGTGGGAGCGATTATCTTTATGGCAATGAAGGGAATGATGTCATCTCGGGTGCTGCGGGAAGCGATTATCTGGAAGGAGGAAACGGCGACGACACCCTTGAAGGCGGTTCGGGACAAGACATTTTGTACGGCGGTGAAGGCAGAAATGTCATTTACGGGGGCAGTAAAGATGAGCTTGATGATGGTGAAGCCGACACTTTATATGGAGGTGCCGGTTTTAATACCTATATTGTCGATGAGTATGACACTATTATTATTACGGCAGGGAGTAATCCTGATGGTGCTATATTTCTTAAGAATGCTGACGGTCAATTAATAGAACTGACCGAAGCTATTCTTGAGAAAAAAGAAAACACAGATGAAAACTCAGAAGCAGTTCCAGAAACTGAAGCCGATAGCAATATCACCTATTTAAGTAGCGAAGGTGACAAATACTATTTTGACGGTGACACGTTGGTCATTAATGATGGGCTGCGAATTGTTGATTTTAAAAAATATGCCCGGCAAACCAAGGATTCCGATGGCGGCGACATTTATTCCGCAATGGGTATTACGTTACGTGAAGAAGGAGAGCCCGATGACGAACCAGACGATGGTGCAGCTGAAGAGACGGTATCTCCTGTTGTTATCGATCTGAACGGTAATGGCGTCGAAACATTATCCGATAAAGAGGTCTATTTTGATCATGCCAATGATGGACTCAAAGAACTTAGCGGCTGGGTAGCCGCCACTGACGGCCTGTTAGTGCGGGATCTTAATGGCGACGGGAAGATTACCAGCGGTCTGGAGCTGTTTGGTAACAACACGCGCTTGCGCGATGGTAGCATAGCCAGTAATGGTTTTCAGGCACTAGCGGAACTGGATGATAATCTGGACGGTAGTCTGGATAGCAATGATAAAGCCTGGTCGTCGCTCCATATCTGGCAGGATAAAAATAGTAATGGCAAAACGGACGCCGGGGAATTATATAGCATGGCGGATGCGGGTATCACTGCCGTCAACGTTCGCTATTCCGCTTCAACATATCAGGATGATAACGGTGAATATCATAAGCAAATTAGCAACGTTACGCTGGACAACGGTATAACCGCAGCCTGCGCGGATATTTGGTTTAAGGTGGACAAATCCGTTCGAATTCACAATAACGATTTGCCTCTGACCGAAGAGGTCATTCGGCTCCCTAATGCTCGGGGTTTTGGGCATCTTCCTGATTTACGTCAGGCGATGGTGGCGGATGATATTCTGCAAGCATTACTTCGTGATTATCTTATCGAAACAGACCGTACTAAAAAAGATGCGTTACTAGACAAGCTAATTTACCAGTGGGCAGGGGTACAGGATGTTAAGGCGACTCAACTCTATGCCATTACCCTACAACAGGTTGCGGTCATTGAGCAGTTAACCATGTCACCTTATAACAATAAATATAGCGGGTCGACGGTAGGAGATTCAGCATCACTGGTACTACTTAATGAATATCAAAAATTCAGAAATTATACCGAAGCTCAAATTCTTGCGCAGACTTATTTATACGAAGAGCTTAAAGATGTGGTTCTGACGGGATATAACTCCAGGGTTACTGGTCTGGTACTCAGCCTGAGCGCGGCAGAACAGTTAATTCACAGCCTATATTTAAATGGAGAATATGGTAAGCTTGATGACGTTACACAAGCATTATTTAATCTAACCATCTATTCGGATAATAACCGAGTACAATTAGTCAGTCTGTATGTCAATCTCATCAAAAATGAACCTAGGATGCTCCAATATCTGCCATCTTTAACTGTAAATGATAATATCATTTTAGGCGATGACGGCAGCAATACACTTTCTGGCAATGCAGATGATAACATTTTCTCCGGCGGAAAAGGCAATGACGTACTTAAAGGAGAAGGTGGTGATGATATTTATATTTTTAATGTTGGTGACGGACAGGATATAATAAAAGAGTATCACGGCGAGCAGGATATTATCTATTTCAGCGAAGGATTATCGCCCGAGCAGGTGGAATTCAGTCGCGATTGGGACGATCTTATTGTCGACTTTCGATGAAGCGACGATAGCGTGACGATAACGGATTTCTTTCTTGCTGACGACTACAAAGTCGAAAAGCTGGCGTTTGCCAACGGCTTTGTTTGGGATCTTACCGAATGAAACTCCCAATTTCTTGTCGGCACTGAGGGCAACCAGACCCTGTGGGCCTTCCCTGAGGGCAATGAAATTCATGCCGCGGGCGGGGATGATGTTCTTTTCGGAGAGCTAGGGAATGACATTCTTTATGGTGATAATGGCTCAGATGAGCTTATTGGTAATGAAGGAGATGATATTCTTTCCGGCGGCCAGGGAAACGACGCGTTATGCGGTGGCGGCGGTAATGATACCTACCTGTTTAATGTCGGCGATGGACATGATGTCATTTATGGCGACACTGACGACTCGTGGAATAACACTCATCAGGAGCAGGATATCCTGCGCTTGGGTAGCGGCATTCTTCCTGACCAGATACAACTGCAGCGAAAGGATGGCAATCTGCTGATTACCATTGGCGACGGTGCGGACAGTATTACCGTCATTGACTACTTCCATTCTAACACCTGGCCAATAGCGCAGATTGTTTTTGCTGATGGCTCAGTCTGGGATACGGCAACCATTCTTGATGGTGTCGTTGTCATAAAAGATGTTGTGCAAAACCTCATTGCTCAAGAAGAAGGCAGTGTTCTGGAGGCCGGTAGTAATGATGACACGTTAACGGGGCTCTCCGGAGACGATCGCCTTTATGGCAATGATGGTAACGATACGCTAACCGGTGGAGCCGGACAAGATATCTTAACGGGTGGCGCAGGTAGCGATACTTATGTATTTAACGCCGGGGATGGTATGGATATTATCGAGGATTGCCGCTATGCCGACAATCTCGACCACAACATTTTGCGCATTGGCGATGGGTTGCATAGGGAAGATTCGCATGTTGCTCGTTACTATGATGATCTGGTTATTGACTTCCGCGGGGGTGACGATTGCATCGTCATTCCCGGCTATTTCGCGCAGGACGTTCACCCTGTTGACCTGATCATTTTCGCCGACGGCTCGCTCTGGGATATTGCTGCGGTGGAAGCATTTGCTCAAGTGGGAACAGATGAAGATCAAACGCTGATTGCGAGCGACCATGGCAGCGTAATCTATGCAGGTGGCGGAGATGATGTACTGTACGGCGGGCAGAGTGATGATGTGCTGGCAGGCGGTGCAGGCAATGATGTGCTGTACGGCGGGTCTGGTAGTGATACCTATCTGTTTAATACTGGAGATGGTCAGGATCGAATCACTGCAAACTTTTCTTATGGAGACATCCCCTCCCCTAATGCAGATAACGAAAGTTACGTTCCAGGTACCCTTGTGCTCGGTGATGGCCTGCTGGCGAGCAACACCATTGCTGATAAGAGCGGCACTGACTTAACGATTACCTTCCGCGATAACAGCGACAGTATTACGGTAGAAAATTACTTTGATCAGGATCGCTGTCTGGTCGACCTGATTACTTTTGCCGATGGTACGGTATGGAATTATGCCACCGTACAAGCCCAGATACTGATTGGTAGCGACGAAGCTCAGACACTGTGGGCGTTCGATCGCGGGAGCGATATCCATGCAGCAGGTGGAAACGATAAATTGTACGGCTCTGATGTTGATGACGCGCTTTATGGTGATGATGGCGATGATCGACTGATGGGACACGGTGGCCACGACATACTGGTAGGTGGCGCGGGCAATGACACCCTCGAAGGTGGTGAGGATGGGGATACCTATCTGTTTAATGCAGGAGATGGGCAGGACATCATCAGCGAAAGTCGTCACGTAAACGAAACCAACACGCTGCATTTCGGTGATGGTCTGTTGGCAGAAAATGCTGTTATGCAGCAGTGGGATAACGACCTTATCATTTATTTTCAAAACAGCACTGACAGCGTGACGATTAAAAACTATTTCTCTACCGAGGGGGGCGATGAGCTCCTCTACCAGATAGAACAGATCATGTTTGCCGACGGTACGGTCTGGGATACCGCCGCCGTATTATCACAAATACATACCGGTACGAGTGAAGCACAGACCCTGCTGGCACTGGACTGTGGCAGCGTTATCCATGCCGCTGGCGGAAATGATAGCCTCTACGGCGCGGGTGGCAATGATGCGCTGTACGGCGATGCAGGAAACGACACACTTGATGGTGCGAGTGGTGAAGACACGCTTTATGGTGGCGACGGTAATGATGCATTGTTTGGTGGGGACGGGGATGATTTGTTGTCTGGCGGTGAAGGAGATGATGCGCTCAAAGGGGAATACGGTCGGGACATGCTGTACGGCGATGCAGGAAACGATATGCTTACCGGCGGCTTCGATAACGACTGGCTGAGCGGCGGTGATGGCAATGACAGTCTGGACGGTGGTGACGATAATGACTTGCTGGCTGGAGGTACAGGCAATGATTCGTTGAAAGGCGGAACCGGTAGCGATACTTATCTGTTTAATGTCGGAAATGGACAGGACACGATTACTGAAGGCGGCAAAAACACCGGTGATGCAGATACCTTACGCTTTGGTGAAGGTGTGCAGGCAAAGGATGCCCGAATACAGCGCAATGGTGGCGATCTGGTGATCAATTTTTCCGGCAATACTGACAGCGTGACGGTGAAAAATTACTTCACTGCGGCGAAATATCAGGTGGAACATATTAGTTTTGCCGATGGCACTGACTGGGCACCGGAAGATATCCTGAATTATGTAGAATATGATATTCAACTGCCTCTGGCTGCGCCAACCGATGCACCGGTCTCAATGTCTTTGATCCGCGAACAGATGGCGGCATTTATGTCAGAATTTGACGATGATGCAGATAGCATCGTTGATTTTGGCCCTGTGCTCAGTTCCTCTCGGATTCCAACCAGCCCACTATTTCATCTTTGATTCAGGCGACTAGTTCTTTCCACCATAGAGAGCCCGGCAATAATTTACGCTCCGGGTTCTCTATTTGTATTGCTACGCAGTAATCTAGTCTGGCCGTTGTAGCCTCAGCGCTATGTCGGGGCTAACCTTAGGCATTATTCGTGAGCTGGCGCTACAGGTGGGCCTAAAACCCTGACTATACTTACCCTGAAAACCAGCTTTTCAGCATTAGTAAAATCAACGCTACACATTAATTAAATTCATGTGAATAGTTAAGCTGAGTTTCAGGTTCCCTCATACACTATGCGCAGTTATTACATCGTTGCCGCAACAACGCGGCAACCCTGTCAGGAGTGTTAAAGTGATTAGTATATTCGACATGTTTAAGGTGGGGATTGGTCCCTCATCTTCCCATACTGTAGGGCCGATGAAGGCTGGCAAACAGTTCGTCGATGACCTGGTCGAAAAGGGACTGATTGATGACGTGACGCGCGTTGCCGTCGACGTCTATGGTTCACTGTCCCTCACCGGTAAGGGCCACCATACCGATATCGCGATTATTATGGGTCTGGCGGGCAACCAGCCGGATACCGTCGATATTGATGCCATCCCGGCATTTATTCGTGACGTTGAAGCACGCGGCCGTCTGCTGCTAGCGCTTGGCCGCGTTGAGGTCGATTTCCCGGCCGATAACGGCATGCGCTTCCATAACGGTAATCTGCCGCTGCACGAAAACGGCATGCAGATAACCGCCTGGGCAGGTGACGCCGAGCTCTACAGCAAAACCTATTATTCTATCGGCGGCGGTTTTATCGTCGACGCAGAGCATTTTGGCAAAGCGGACAGCGGTGAAGTGCAGGTGCCTTACCCGTTTGCTTCAGCGACCGAAATGCTCAACTACTGCAAAGAGACCGGCCTGTCGCTCTCTGGCATGGTGATGCAGAACGAACTGGCGCTGCACAGCAAGAAAGAGATTGAAGACTACTTCGAGAACGTTTGGCAGACCATGCGCGCCTGTATTGACCGCGGCATGAATACCGAAGGCGTGCTGCCGGGTCCGCTGCGCGTACCGCGTCGTGCTTCCGCGCTGCGCCGTATGCTGGTTTCCAGCGATAAGCTCTCCAGCGACCCGATGAACGTCATCGACTGGGTGAACATGTTCGCGCTGGCGGTAAACGAAGAGAACGCCGCCGGTGGCCGCGTGGTCACAGCACCGACCAACGGCGCCTGCGGTATCGTTCCGGCGGTACTGGCCTATTACGATCACTTTATCGAGTCCGTTAGCCCGGATATCTATATTCGCTACTTCCTGGCCTCCGGTGCCATTGGCGCGCTGTATAAGATGAACGCCTCTATCTCCGGCGCGGAAGTGGGTTGCCAGGGTGAAGTGGGCGTAGCCTGTTCGATGGCGGCGGCCGGCCTGGCTGAGCTGCTGGGTGCCAGCCCAGAGCAGGTGTGCGTCGCGGCGGAAATTGGTATGGAGCATAACCTCGGTCTGACCTGTGACCCGGTTGCAGGTCAGGTTCAGGTGCCGTGCATTGAGCGTAACGCCATTGCCTCGGTCAAAGCGATTAACGCCGCACGTATGGCGATGCGTCGTACCAGCGAGCCGCGCGTTTCCCTCGACAAGGTTATTGAAACCATGTACGAAACCGGTAAAGACATGAACGCCAAATATCGCGAAACGTCGCGTGGTGGTCTGGCCATTAAGGTTCAGTGCGACTAATACGTTATTTCGCCTACCCCTAATACGGGTAGGCGATTTATTTCCCTATTTTTTCTCACTATTTTCGCTACCCACTACACTTGCTCTGTTGTCACTGCTATTTTCATAACCACTCAAAGCGCGACGAGCAGCGGATATGCAATCAGCACAAGGAATTATCAGGCTCTACCTTCATAAGCGAATCGCCGTCTGTGTGATTGTCGCGCTCTGTGCTTTTGCGTTGACACTAGGAATACGATTTATTTCGCAGCGCAGCATAAATCAGCATCAGATTGATGCTCTCACGGCCCACTCCGTCGACCGTCTCAACCGAATCCTACAACCGCTAAAAACACAACGTGCAGAGATGCTCGCCCTGGTCGGACAGCCGTGTGAGGCCATTCATCTGCCGCTGCGTAAACTGGCCGTCATGCTGCAAACGGTACGCTCTATTGCGCTGGTTAAATCGGGCAAGCTTTATTGCTCCAGCGCGCTGGGTTCACGCAATATCGACGTCCATTCACTTCAGCCGCAGTTGCCAACTAAAAATCCATTGCTCCTGCTCACAACCGATCATTCCTTAATGATAGGCAGCCCTATCCTTGTCCAGTGGTTTCCTGCATCGGCGGATGGTCAGGATGGCGTGATGGTCTCCATCAACATTGATTTAATCAGCAATATCATTCTTGAGTCCGCCCCACCGCTGATAACGCACGTTAGCCTGAACGTCGCTGACCAGCATTATCAGCACGATATTGGGATAACCGGGCAGTTAGACAGCACGGGCAATCAGGTGTATCTCCGTGCTTCTACTGCCTTCCCGTTTAGCGTCGCGGCGCTAAGCCCAGGTCCGAACCGGCTTGCGCTCACTAATCTGGTCACCGACCTGCCGCTGGCGCTCATCATGAGCGTTCTGTTTACGTGGATTGCCTGGCTTGCGACCGCTGGTCGACTGAGCTTTTCCCGGGAAATTAACATGGGCATCGCTGGTAAAGAGTTCGGCCTTTATTGCCAGCCGCAAATGGATGCTCGCGCGCAGCGCTGTATCGGCGTGGAGATCCTGTTGCGCTGGAACAATCCGCGCGTCGGCTGGGTCGCGCCGGACGTGTTTATTCCCATTGCCGAAACGCAAAACCTGATTATTCCGCTGACCCGCTACGTCATCAGCGAAACAGCGCAGCGTCTGCATTTGTTCCCTCAGAATAGCGATTTTCAGATAGGCATCAACGTTGCGGCTCCGCACTTTAAAAACGGCAAATTGTTGAAAGATTTAAAGCAGAATTGGTTCAACGTAAACCCTATACAGCAACTGACGGTAGAGCTCACCGAGCGTGACGCGCTGAATGACGTGAGCTACCCGTTACGCAGCGAGCTGGGGAACCATCAGATTAAACTGGCGATCGATGATTTTGGCACCGGCAACAGTTCGCTCTCCTGGCTTGAAATGCTGCATCCAGACATCCTGAAAATTGATAAATCTTTTACCAGCGCCATTGGCACCGATGCGGTGAACTCGGCGGTGACGGATATCATTATCGCGCTGGGTCAGCGGTTGAATATTGAGCTGGTTGCTGAAGGGGTTGAAACTCAGGAACAGGCGCTCTATTTGCAGCAGCACGGCGTGCATTTGTTGCAAGGGTATCTCTATGCGCAGCCGATGCCGCTGGAGGCATTTCCCGAGTGGCTGGCGACGCATAACAAATTTAATTCGCAGATATCGTAGCCCGAGTGAACGAAGTGACCCGGGAGTTCCCCAAAGTCACTTCTTCTCGTAGTCCCGCCAGGCAAAGCGCCGCCGGGATTACTCAACTACCTTATTCGTCTTCGTCGTGTGGTGAAGCCAGCTTCACCACGCGAATCTGATCGACACGATAGTTATTGGCCGCCGTAATCGTGATGTGCAACGATGGCAGTTCAATCACATCGCCAATATGTGGGATCTGCCCGTTGACGGCAATCACCAGCCCCGCCACCGTCGCGATATCATCATCCACCAGGTTATCCAGCCCCAATGCATGCTGGAACGCGTGCAGGTCGGTGGTGCCCTTCACCAGCCAGCCGTCACCATCCGCCACAATTTCCGGCGTTTCGTCGGCGTCCGGGAATTCACCGGCAATCGCTTCCAGCACGTCCAGCGGCGTGACCAGCCCCTGTACCACACCAAACTCGTTGGTCACGATAACGAAGCTTCCGCGCGCCCGACGCAGTACGCCCAGCAGGTTGATAGGATCCAGCGTGTCCGGGACGATAATCGCCGGTGTTGCCGAGGCTATTGCCAGGACGTCTTCACCCGCTTCCAGCGCCACCAGCAGCTCTTTAGCACGCACGATACCGACGATTTCATCCAGCTCACCCCGACACACCGGGAACAGGCTGTGTGGCGATGACAGCAGCTGCTGGCGGATTTCTTCGGTACTCAGGTCCGCATCCACCCAGCTAATTTCCCCACGCGGGGTCATAATGCTGCGCAGCGAACGAGAGGCCAGCGTCAGAACGCCGTTAATCATATAGCGTTCTTCTTCCACGAACGCGCCTTCCGGCACCGGCATCGTCGGCTGTTGACCTTCGTCATTTGCCGCATTCACCTGCTTACGGTTGCCCATGAGGCGCAAAATGGCATCTGCCGTACGCGCACGTAACGGCAGCGTCGACTGGTGGCGAATAAAGTTACGACGGGCAATCTGGTTGAACAGCTCAATAATAATCGAGAAGCCAATCGCCGCGTACAGATAGCCTTTCGGAATATGGAAGCCGAAGCCTTCGGCAACCAGGCTCAGACCAATCATCAGCAGGAAGCTCAGACACAGCACCACCACCGTTGGGTGCTGGTTGACGAAATTCGTCAACGGCTTCGAGGCCAGCAGCATCACGCCCATCGCAATCACGACTGCCGCCATCATCACCGGCAGATGGTTCACCATCCCGACCGCGGTAATCACCGCATCAAGCGAGAAGACGGCATCCAGTACGACAATCTGCGCCACCACGACCCAGAAGCTGGAATAGCCTTTACCGTGCCCGGAATCGTGCTGGCGGTTTTCCAGCCGTTCGTGCAGCTCGGTCGTCGCTTTAAACAGCAGGAATAGACCCCCGACCAACATAATAAGGTCTCGTCCGGAGAACGTCTGCCCCCATACGCTGAAGAGCGGCGCGGTCAGCGTGACCATCCATGAGATGACGGAAAGCAATCCCAGACGCATCACTAACGCGAGCGACAGGCCAATCAGACGCGCTTTATCTCGTTGTTTTGGTGGCAATTTATCGGCAAGGATGGCGATAAACACCAGGTTATCAATACCGAGAACGATTTCCAGAACGACAAGCGTCAATAATCCAGCCCAGATTGACGGGTCCATTAGCAATTCCATAAACCACTCCAACGAGAGACGAGACGAGTCATCGCTATGTCATGTTTAAGCGAGACGATACCAGACGATAAAAAAGCGTGGCGCGAAAGGCCGGGAAGTGCGTCGCAAAAGCGAGCGTGTGCAAAAAGGCGTCGGTGACGATCCATACATCGGGCTGATGCCCTATACTCCTGTGTGATTAAACGAAGCATTAACATAGCAAAAACAAATGACATTTAGGCAGAGATTTACGAGTCTTTGCAAAATGTAAGGTAATTTTTTGCACCACAAAATAATTGCGGCTCTTTAACTAAATTACGGATCTTCATCACATTAATTATTCTTTCACTGTCTAAAATAATTCTCGGTAGTTATTTATTTTTTGTCTCTAACCCTTGTCTGAATCGATTCGGTAACGTGTCGACTCATGAATGTATCAGCCCTACTGATACACACGATAATAAAGGAGGTAGCAAGTGACGATTGCTATTGTAATAGGCACACATGGTTGGGCAGCAGAACAACTGCTGAAAACGGCAGAAATGCTGTTGGGCGAGCAGGACAATGTTGGCTGGATCGATTTCGTGCCTGGCGAGAATGCAGACACGTTAATCGAAAAATACAATGCGCAACTGGCTAAGCTTGATACCAGCAAAGGCGTGTTGTTCCTTGTTGACACCTGGGGCGGTAGCCCATTCAACGCGGCAAGCCGCATTGTTGTTGATAAAGAAAACTATGAAGTGATTGCGGGCGTCAACGTACCGATGCTGGTCGAAACCTTCATGGCGCGTGACGATAACCCAAGCTTTGACGAGCTGGTTGCGCTGGCGGTTGAAACCGGTAGCGAAGGCGTGAAAGCGCTGAAAGCCAAACCTGTCGAGAAAGCTGCTCCGGTTGCGGCTCCTGCTGCACCGAAAGCCGCCGCTCCGGCGAAACCAATGGGCCCGAACGACTACATGACCATCGGTCTGGCGCGTATCGATGACCGTCTGATTCACGGCCAGGTTGCGACCCGTTGGACCAAAGAGACCAACGTCACCCGCATCATTGTCGTCAGCGATGAAGTTGCCGCCGATACCGTGCGTAAAACCCTGCTGACTCAGGTTGCTCCTCCAGGCGTAACGGCACACGTTGTCGATGTCGCCAAAATGATCCGCGTTTACAACAACCCAAAATATGCAGGCGATCGTGTGATGCTGCTGTTCACCAACCCGACCGACGTTGAACGTATCGTCGAAGGCGGCGTGAAACTGACCAGCGTAAACATTGGTGGCATGGCATTCCGTCAGGGCAAAACCCAGGTCAACAACGCGATTTCCGTTGATGAAAAAGATATCGAAGCCTTCAAGAAACTGAATGCCCGCGGTATTGAGCTGGAAGCCCGTAAGGTCTCCACCGATCAGAAACTGAAAATGATGGATCTGATTGCCAAAGCGGATAAATAACCGCTCGGGCAACGTTTTTTAGCCTTCACACTTAAGTCTGTATAAGCAATAGGAGAAGTACAATGGAGATTACCACTCTTCAGATTGTGCTGGTGTTCATCGTCGCATGTATCGCGGGTATGGAGTCGGTACTTGATGAATTTCAGTTCCACCGTCCGCTGGTGGCCTGTACGCTAATCGGTGCCGTTCTCGGGGACATGAAAACCGGTATTATCATCGGTGGTACCCTTGAAATGATCGCGCTGGGCTGGATGAACATCGGTGCAGCAGTAGCACCAGATGCCGCATTAGCCTCAATTATTTCAACCGTTCTGGTTATTGCCGGTCACCAAAGCATTGGTGCAGGTATCGCTCTGGCGATTCCACTGGCAGCTGCAGGCCAGGTTCTGACCATCATCGTTCGTACTATCACCGTTGCCTTCCAGCACGCGGCGGATAAAGCGGCGGAAAACGGTAACCTGACGGCCATCTCGTGGCTGCACGTCTCTTCCCTGTTCCTGCAAGCAATGCGTATCGCTATCCCAGCGGTTATCGTTGCCGTATCCGTAGGCACCAGTGAAGTTCAGGGCCTGTTGAACGCCCTGCCAGAAGTGGTCACCAGCGGTCTGAACATCGCCGGTGGTATGATTGTGGTAGTTGGTTATGCGATGGTCATCAACATGATGCGCGCAGGCTACCTGATGCCGTTCTTCTATCTCGGCTTCGTTACCGCGGCGTTTACTAACTTCAACCTGGTTGCTCTGGGTGTGATTGGTGCAGTTATGGCCATCCTCTACATTCAGCTGAGCCCGAAATATAACCGCGTAGCCGGTGCGCCAGTTCAGGCTGCTGGTAATAACGATCTTGATAACGAACTGGACTAACAGGTGAGCGAAATGGTTGATATGACTAAAACTACCACCACCGAGAAAAAACTCACACCGAGTGATATTCGTGGCGTGTTCATTCGTTCTAACCTGTTCCAGGGTTCATGGAACTTCGAACGTATGCAGGCGCTGGGCTTCTGCTTCTCTATGGTTCCAGCGATTCGTCGTCTGTACCCAGAGAACAACGATGCGCGTAAACAGGCCATCAAGCGTCACCTGGAATTCTTTAACACCCATCCATACGTAGCAGCGCCGGTACTCGGCGTAACGCTGGCGATGGAAGAGCAGCGTGCGAACGGCGCAGAGATCGACGATGGTGCTATCAACGGTATCAAAGTTGGTCTGATGGGTCCGCTGGCAGGCGTGGGTGACCCAATCTTCTGGGGTACCGTACGTCCGGTATTCGCGGCACTGGGTGCCGGTATCGCGATGAGCGGCAGCCTGCTTGGGCCACTGCTGTTCTTCATCCTCTTCAACGCAGTACGTCTGCTGACCCGTTACTACGGCGTGGCTTACGGCTACCAGAAAGGGATCGACATCGTTAAGGATATGGGCGGCGGCTTCCTGCAGAAACTGACTGAGGGGGCGTCAATCCTCGGCCTGTTTGTCATGGGGGCATTGGTTAACAAGTGGACGCACGTGAACATCCCGCTGGTGGTTTCGACCATCACCGGTCAGGATGGTCAGACTCGTGTTACCACCGTGCAGACCATCCTGGATCAGCTGATGCCGGGTCTGGTACCGCTGCTGCTGACCTTCGCCTGTATGTGGCTGCTGCGTAAGAAAGTTAACGCCCTGTGGATCATCATTGGCTTCTTCGTCATTGGTATCGCAGGCTACGCTGTCGGCCTGCTGGGTCTGTAATATCTGTATTATGCCGGGGGCCCTGCCCCCGGTTTTTTTTATCTGGAGGCTTAATGACAATCACGGATCTGGTACTGGTTCTCTTTATCATTGCAATGCTGGCATTTGCCATCTACGACCAGTTCATCATGCCCCGCCGTCATGGCACCACTCTGCTGTCCGTTCCGCTGCTGCGCGCTGGCCGTGTCGACAGCGTTATCTTCGTTGTACTGATCGTTATCCTGGTTTACAACAATGTGAATAACCACGGTGAATTAATCACCACATGGTTATTATGTGCTCTAGCGCTGACTGGATTTTATCTGTTCTGGATCCGTAGCCCGAAAATTATCTTTAAAACCGAAGGCTTCTTCTTTGCAAATGCCTGGATTAAATACAGTCGAATCCAAAAAATGAATTTATCGGAAGATGGTGTACTGGTTATGCAATTAGAACAGCGCCGCCTTCTTGTCCGCGTAAAGAATATTGACGACCTGGAAAAGATTTACAAACTTCTCGTTAATTCTCAATGAGTTAAAATATAGCCATCGCTATATCTGTGCTATTTTCAAACAGATCAATTATAGCGTTGGCTATGTTTATTCCGCAAAATACCTCCATATTTGTTAACCTCCTGATTACCCAATAAATCTAAATGAAAATCGTTATCATTAAAAGATTAAATAAGCAAGCCTTAGAGTTGTTTTATATTCTAAAAATATGTTAAGGTTGCGCCCGTCGTTGGGGAGTAGCTAATTTCCATTAAATGGAAATGTACGTGTCAACATACTCGTTGAAAAACGTGGTGCGTACGGATTACATCGTAGTCAAGCGAGACCATAGACGCATTTACTGCTGATTACTGGGGGCAGGAATGTGTCATATGGAAACTTCCCGGTCTGGACCTTCGCATGAACTTAACCGCCACTATCCTTCTCGCCCTTGGCATGTCAATGGATGCGTTCGCTGCATCGATTGGTAAAGGCGCCACGCTACACAAACCTAAATTCTCCGAAGCCCTGCGTACTGGCCTCATTTTTGGCATCATTGAAATGCTAACGCCGCTTATTGGCTGGGGTCTTGGCATGCTGGCGAGTCAGTTCGTTATGGAGTGGAGCCACTGGGTCGCTTTCGTTCTGCTGGTGTTCCTCGGCGGCCGTATGGTATTGGAAGGGTTCCGTGGCACAGATGACGACAATGATGCAGAAACTCCGCGTCGTCATGGTTTCTGGCTGCTGGTGACCACCGCCATTGCCACCAGCCTGGACGCAATGGCCGTCGGCGTTGGCCTGGCCTTCCTGCAGGTCAACATTCTCGCAACCGCGTTTGCCATCGGCTGCGCGACCTTCTTGATGTCTACCTTAGGGATGATGGTGGGTCGCTTTATCGGCCCGCTGCTTGGCAAACGGGCCGAAATTTTGGGCGGGATTGTGCTGATTGCTATCGGTGCGCAGATTCTTTACGCCCACTATATGGGTTAATCCGCATCTCTTTGCCAGGCGTGAATCGCGAAATCCGTCTGGCATGCAAACTGTGTCTGCTCCGCTAACTTCTCCCACACTTCCGGCTTCGCCCGCCACGCAAACGGCGTCATCTGCAAAAGCGTAACCGCTTCCTGACCGGTCAACTGCATTGGATAGGCCAGCGCATCGTGGCTTTGTAGGGTAAAGCCATCCAGCACTTCTGAATGCGGCGCGTGAAGCTGCACTTCGTTATAAATCAGCCCTTTCAGCTCGACCAGATGTCGTGGCCCCGGCGTTACGGTTATCACCCAACCGCCCAGTTTCACCACCCGCTTCAGCTCTTGTGGATTACAAGGCGCATAAATACGCACTACCGCATCCATGCTGTTATCAGCAAAAGGGAGACGTTGACTGGATGCTACGCAGAAATCTACCTGCGGATAGCGCTTCGCACCATAACGAATCGCGGTTTTCGACACGTCCAGCCCCCAGGTTACCTGTGCTTCATCTGCAAAAGCGTGGGTGTAGTACCCTTCCCCGCAGCCAATATCCAGCAGGTGTTCGGGTTTGATCGCGCGTAATTTAGCGCTGACGGCATCGCGAAGCGGCTGATAGTGCCCGGCATCAAGAAAAGCGCGACGCGCCTGCATCATCTCGGCGCTATCACCGGGGTCACGGGAGCGTTTATGCTGTACTGGCAGGAGGTTAACGTATCCCTCTTTCGCCCGATCGAACTGATGACGCTGCGGGCAAAGATAACTATTGCCGCTGCGCGCTAACGGCGCATGGCAAAGCGGACAACTGTAGGACATAGCAACTCCGGCTCTATTTTAAAGGGCGAAAGTGTACCGCTATTCAGGCGAAGGAGAAAGGTGAAGCGATGGGCATAAAATGATAAAGCCCCGCATTAGCGAGGCTTTATGTCTGATAATGTCGCGCTAACGCGCTGCAAGATCAGTGATTGTCGAATCAGATAGCGGTTACGTTAACAGCCGCTGGGCCTTTCTGACCGTCCTGAATTTCGAACTCAACGTTCTGACCTTCAGCCAGAGTTTTGAAGCCGTTACCCTGGATTGCAGAGAAATGTACGAATACATCTTTGCTGCCGTCAGCAGGAGTAATGAAACCAAAACCTTTAGACTCGTTGAACCACTTAACTTGACCTTTAATCTTTGCCATTTGCAAAATTCCTTAGAGTGTTTTCTGCGCCCGCAGGCGTTTTCATAGATAAAACTGAGACATGACTGCATGCGGCACTAATATAAGGTTCGGCAGAGAAGCGGTATTCAACGTCAACGTGTTTACTCAGAACTTCTTTACTGATAATGCCATACATAAACAGAACTGTACCTCGTTTAACCCAAAACGTGTTATCACATACAACGTTAATAATGGCAAGCCATTTTTAAAGGTGTCTCGATCAGCCGCACAAATCCCAACAATTCCGTTGTCTCGAGGCGCATTTCCCCACAACAAAACGCGGTGTTTAATGAATGTTAGCAGACCTGAAATGTGACCTAGCTTACGGTAACGTAAGACATTTTTAACATAGACCAACTTTTTTTCAGCGTCCAGATTAACCTTATCGCCTCAAAAATTTTTTATATCGTTAGATTATTTTCGCTATAACATTTTCGCATGCCGATTAGCCCGTCAGTTATAAGTACCCTGTCCGAACCCGTCGACCAAACGATGAGCATACGACTCACAATCACATCTTATATTGCACCAAAATAATGAAAGTTTCGTGACATTGCTTCAATACAAAGCAATAAAAACGTTTCGCTATTATGGTGCAGATTATGCTTGACCCACCGGGTGATTAATTAACCACTTCGTACAAGGTTAATACGAACAATAATATCTCTGCGTGAGGAATAGATTCATTGAATGATTTATAGGCAATAATAACATAACGTTATAGATAAGGCCGTCTGGACAGGGGACAAATATATCCTTTCTCCATTGCGCAATAAGCGTGGCATGTGGCGTAACGGCTGAGAGTAAGGAGAGCGGAAATAAGCGCACCAGGACAGTGCATCGAGCGGCGTCCGGCAGCCTGAATCAGGCTGCCCGGCGTTGGCTGTTAAAGATACTATCGTTCTGCCACCAGGCGAATGAAATCATCTTTGCTTTCGTCTTCAACTTCTTCTGCTTTTGGTGCCTCTTCTTGCTTCGCTTCCGGCTCATTGGCTTCGCATAAACGACGCAGCAGCGCATTCTGGCGCTTTTGCTGATCGAGCAGCGATTCAAGGAGTTCAATTTGCTCGTTAGCGCGGGAGCTGGCGCGATTCACAAAGAACCACAACACCAGACCGACTAACAGCAGCAGGAAGGAAAATGCCAGAGATACCAGATTTAATGCCCCAGAACTTACAAGATCACTCATTTTACCACCTCAAAAGGAACGATCTATTCTACCACTCACATTACGGAAGGAAATCATAGCCGGCAAAAATGTTTTACCAGGGTATAAACCGGTTAATGCTGCAAATGCCGCTGAAAAACTGAACATCCTGATCGCACATCACGTTGATCATCTGTGTCCAGAGCAGCAGGCAGGCGGCAATCACGAGTATTAGTAATACCCACCGAAACTTTTTCACTCCACTCTCCGCATGAATTCTTATTCAGATGCAACCAGGTTAGCATGCTAACCTTAAACCGCGGCTAACTGTAACGGCATCTCCCGCTTTTAGGAATCAGAGACTTGTGTCAATCCGTTATCGCAGTAACGTAGTATTCATGAAAGAAATAATAGAAGAGGAATTCTTATG
Organism: uncultured Kluyvera sp.; assembly: GCF_902485085.1. Taxonomy (NCBI): domain Bacteria; kingdom Pseudomonadati; phylum Pseudomonadota; class Gammaproteobacteria; order Enterobacterales; family Enterobacteriaceae; genus Kluyvera; species uncultured Kluyvera sp. The sequence continues at coordinate 47,200 of NZ_CABTJS010000105.1, read as the reverse complement.
CGCCTGTTTATCAGAACTATCGTTTTTCTGGTTATCGTATCGATCGGGGTGCTCCTGAGCGGTTACGGCGTACTGGTGGGAAGCCAGAAAACGGCTGGCGGCCTGGGCCTGCAATGTAAGTATCTGACTGCACAAGGCTATAGCACCGCATTTTATCTACACGGTGACAATGGTGTGGTCGGTCGGTCTAGTTGCCCGCTGCTGAGAAAAAGTACAAGCGTGGTCGATAACGGTTAAAAATGAGTAAAAAAAAGCCCGGTTCAACGCCGGGCTTTCTTATTTCAAACTCAGAACGGGTAATCGTTGTATCCCATCTGCTCTGAAATTTTACGCGCTGCGGTATGCAGCATCGCCACATACTCATGCAGACGTTCTTCAGAAAAACGCAGCGTTGGGAAAGAAATACTCAACCCGGCGATCACCACGCCAAAACGATCGAATACCGGTACGCCGATACAGCGCAGCCCTTCTTCCTGTTCTTCGTTATCTTCACCCCAGCCCTGTTTACGTACCTGCTCCAGAACGGTAATCAGTTCATCGGTATTCGCAATGGTACGCTCGGTGCTGCATTTATACTCAACCCCTTCGAGGATCTGACGAACCTCAGCCGTATCGCGCCATGCCAGCAGTACTTTACCAATCGCGGTGCTGTACAGTGGATTCCGGCGACCTACGCGAGAGTACATACGCAGGTTGTACATAGAGTCGATTTTATGAATGTAGACAATGCTGTCTTCATCCAGCGCGCCCAGGTGAATGGTCTCTTTCGTCAGACGAGAGAGTTCGCGCATCTGGATATCCGCACTGCGGATTAAATCGACGTTCTGCAGGGCACGCGCACCTAGCTCAAACAGCTTCAGCGTGAGTGAATACTTTTCGGATTCTCCTTCCTGGGCAACGTATCCCAATGATTTCATGGTTTGCAAAAAGCGATAGACGGTGCTTTTTGACATCATGACGCGTTGCGACAGTTCAGTAATACCAATTTCGCGTTCTTCGCCAAGTGCCTGCAGGATACCAAATACCTTGAGTACCGAAGAGACAGAATCTGGTTGTTTGTCCAAATCCGTTGCTGACATTTATCACCTCATCGCAACTGTTTTATAAAAATTAGAACCGGTTTTTATTATAATTTCGCAATGCCTCCGTAGCAATGAAACTTCTGTGACCTGGTTACAAATCTACGACATTCAAACGAATAATCGATGCTAGAATCATTCTCTGGATAATAATTTACATGAAAACAAGTTTCTAACATGACTCGAAACCTGATTGATGGCCTTCCGATCCCACAACGTTACGGGGCTATTCTTACCATTGTTATCGGTATTACGATGGCAGTGCTAGACGGGGCTATTGCTAACGTTGCGCTACCCACCATAGCGACAGATTTGCACGCCTCACCGGCAGCGTCCATCTGGATAGTCAACGCCTACCAGATAGCGATTGTTATCTCCCTGCTCTCCCTCTCTTTCCTCGGCGACATGATTGGCTACCACCGCATTTATAAAGCGGGTCTGGTGGTCTTCACGCTGGCTTCACTGTTTTGCGCGTTCTCCAATTCCCTGGAAATGCTTACGTTAGCGCGTATTCTGCAAGGCTTCGGCGGTGCCGCGCTCATGAGCGTCAACACGGCGCTCATTCGCCTAATTTACCCGCAGCGTCAGTTAGGTCGTGGGATGGGGATAAACTCTTTCGTGGTCGCGGTCTCTTCGGCAGCAGGCCCCACTATTGCAGCGGCGATTCTTTCACTCGCCAGCTGGCAGTGGCTTTTCTTTATTAACGTGCCGCTCGGGATTATTGCCTGGTTACTGGCCGTCCGCTTCCTGCCTTCAAACGGTACACGTAGTCAGACACAACGCTTCGACCTGCCGAGCGCGGTGATGAATGCGCTCACTTTCGGTTTGCTTATCACGGCGCTGAGTGGCTTTGCTCAAGGGCAGTCCACTCAAGTGGTGCTGCTGGAAATCGTTGCGCTGTTGGTGATTGGCTTCTTCTTCGTCCGTCGCCAGCTACGTCTGCCGGTGCCGCTGCTACCGGTCGACCTGCTGCGTATTCCGCTGTTCTCACTCTCCATTTGCACTTCTATCTGCTCTTTCTGTGCGCAAATGCTGGCAATGGTGTCTCTGCCGTTCTTCCTGCAGTCGGTTGTCGGCCGTACCGAGGTAGAGACTGGATTGCTGCTGACGCCGTGGCCGCTGGCGACCATGGTGATGGCTCCGCTAGCGGGCTATCTTATCGAGCGCGTTCATGCGGGTCTGCTCGGGGCGCTGGGTATGGCAATTATGGCTTGCGGCCTGTTTGGATTGGCGCTGCTGCCGTCGTCACCGAGCGATATCGATATTATCTGGCGTATGCTGCTGTGCGGTGCTGGCTTTGGCCTCTTCCAATCACCGAACAACCACACCATTATTGCTTCCGCACCGCGTAACCGCAGCGGTGGCGCCAGCGGCATGCTCGGTACCGCGCGATTGCTGGGACAAAGTACCGGTGCAGCGCTCGTCGCCCTGATGTTTAACTCTTTTGGCAACGGCGGTACTCACGTATCGCTGCTGTTGGCCGGTACGCTAGCAGTCGTCGCCACGTTGTTCAGCGGACTGCGCGTCACGCAACCGCGCGCGCAAAGCTAAATCTGTCGAGCGTCATACCTCAAGGGGTATGGCGCATTGCCAATGGGCCATCACTCAAATCGTCCAGAAGACGGTTGCGGAAGATAAACAGGCAGGCCTCGTTAAAATTCGTGGCGCCAAGGCGTTCATAGAGCGCCGTTCTTTCCCGGTAAAGCCCTTTAACCGACACCTTCAATACACCCGCTATTTCCTCCATCGACATCCCTGCGTTCAGCATGCGAAGCATGCTTTGCTCATGCACACTAAGTCCGAGATTCTCGAGCCATACTGGCGTGAGACGTTTGCTCTTCATATTAAGAAACAGCGTGAGTAGGCCTGCCATATCCCCTGATGATCGCGATGTGTTTAAAAACATCTTCAGGCTAAACAGATGTGACTCCCGTTGACGCATATCCAGCATCACGCAATAGACAGGCTTCCTGGCCTTTACGGCATTTATAATCAGGTAGTCATAACAACGCAGCGGTGAGCGGCTGTCGATCAGTACAGAATACTCGTCAGCCTGACTTTCAAAAACCTGGTGGTTAATCGAACTGAGTTGGATGATGTCAGGGAAAAATATTTTTATACCTTTGACGAGATAACAATCCTGCGTCACTAACAGTATTGATGTTGCCACAATCATCCCTTTATATTTTCAAACAAGAGCGTCCATGGAAGAAGTGGATAGAATGCCGCCTCACAATATTTTTATTATGATGATAGGGCTTCACCACCTTTAATAAAGGTGTATTTTATGAATTCATCCCTTCTCTAAAAAGAAGTATCATTACGTCTAGTGCGGTTAATTATAATTAAATTGCAACAGAGTAAAAGAGAGCATTCTGGACATTAGGAATTTCTGTCAAAAACTGTCCCAAATGTGCCCATAAAAGCCTGAAAAAGAATACTAAAACGCAGTTGCCAGAATGGTTTCAAAAAAATCAAAAAACAATAAAATACAATAATATCAATGCGATAAAAATACAAACTCGATCTTTCGATTACAAAAATTCCGAATCACCACAGATAAATCCTAAAACATTAACCTTCCTCGAACATATTTAACAACAACCATATCAGGTGTATATTGCTTGGCACTCCCAGCCATTAATAAGGAAGCCATTTATTTCCATAAAATAAACCGACCATCGCAATGTGCAATCAGGATAAATGCGTTCATTACCTTACCTTTCACCCAGCGCTGAAAGGCGGATAGGTTTTGCAGTGACTTTTGATACACCAATGGCTAATAGATATGGAAAGTACAATTCATTTCAATAAATCATACCTTTATCATCGTGCAACATTGTCGATTTCAATTAGCTTGTTATTACTTTTCCCTGGGCGAGTACTGGGCACTGAATCGATATATGACCAACAAATTCAGCAGGCACGCGACGGAAATTATGCGCCGTATCTCCTTTATGTTCAGCGCTATGAGCAGCACCATCCGTTAACCTCACAGCAGGTTGCGGATTGGCTGCAGGTAGCCTCCTGGGCAGGACGAGATTGGGACGTTATTCATCTCTGGGAGCGTTATCAGGTTTATATGCCGATGCCCTCACGCGCGATCGCGGCAACGGCACAGTCCTGGCGCAACCTTCATCAGTGGGATAATGCTCTTCCCCTCTGGGAGCAAGTCATTACCCTGTCACCGGACAACGATGACTATCGCATTAGCTACGTGAAAACGTTAGCCGACGCGGGGAAGGATGATCTCGCCCTACAGGAGGCGCAGCGCCTGCTCGCGTCGCAGCCGAGTCTCGCGCATCTGCAAACGCTCGCTTATGTGTATCAGCGTCAGGGGAAAAATGCCGACCGGCTTTTGGTTGATACGCGAATACTTAACCGCGGTGAGGATACCCCTGAAATACGGCAGGAATGGGTCGACGCGCTGGCGCAAAACCGGATCGATAGTCCCGCCCTTTCCTTTTCGCGGGAAATTACGCCGTCACCAGAACAACAACGTCGTCTGGCGTTGAATGATGCGGCCAGCATGGTGCGCGTGGCTGCGCTGCCAACACGAACGGAGCAGGAGCGCTTTGTACTCCCTCAACGTACCCTGAGCCGCTATCGCACTCTGCTAACACGCTGGGAGGCCCAACCCGATGCGCAGGCGGACAGATATCGTGCGCAAATAGATAGACTCGGCGCCCTGTACGCTAACGCCGATTACCCCGGCGTCATCAGCGCATATCAATCGCTCATTGCGCAAGGCCAGTCCCTACCAGATTGGGCTATCGGCTGGGTCATTTCCGCTTATCTCGAACAAAAAAATGCCGACGCCGCGTTTGCGCTCCTTGCACAACACCCGAACTATAAGCCCGATCCTGATGACGACCGGCAGGATCTCTTCTTTGCCCTGCTGAATACCGGCCATTATGAGGCCGCACGTGAGTACGTCGATAGCATCGTGAAACAGACTCCCTGGGCCCGCTATGACTACGGAGATCCCTCGCCACAGCCAAATGATAGATGGCTTACCGGTCAATCCCTCTATTTTCAGTATCTGCTGCAAACCCACTCGTTGCCTGAAGCGGAGGCACTTGCGCAACATCTGACATCGACAGCACCGGGCAATCAAGGGCTGAAAATTGATTACGCCACCTTGCTACAGGCCCGCGGGTTGCCCCGCGCCGCAGAACGGACGCTAAAGATGGCAGAAGCGCTAGAGCCCACCAACATTGAACTGGAGCGTCAGCAGGCGTACGTGGCCATGGACCTTCACGAATGGCAGCAAATGGAACTGCTCACCAACGATGTCGTTGCCAGAACGCCAAAGGACACCGACTCTCGCGACCTGGCAAGAATGCGCAGCCTTCACCATTTCTCAGAGCTGAAGTTGAACGTGGGTAAAGGTCTTCATTCCGATAACCCCATTAGCGGTTCGCACGACCTCTCCTGGGATGCCACCCTTTACGGCCCACCGATTGACGGTAGCTGGCGTCCTTTTGCGGGCAGCCGTTTTGCACAAGGGCAATTTGATGAAGGCAAAGGCATCAGCCGCCAGCAGTTTGGCGGTATTGAGTGGCGACCGCGTGATTTCTGGGCCGAGGCAGAGGTGTCCTCTATTCATTTTCACGGCACCCGCAAAGCGGGTGCCCGGCTTTCCACCCGCTATAGCCTCGGAGATAGCTGGCAGATAGGCAGCAACCTCGAACGAATTTCCCGCACCACCCCGCTGCGCGCATTGCGTAGCGGCATTAGCGCTAATCGAGGCGAGGCCTGGCTCCGCTGGTATCAGAACGAAAGACGCGAGTACCGCCTCAGCGCGGCGCTAAGCGACTTCACTGACGGCAACCACCGACAGGAATACACCCTCACGGGCTCAGAACGCCTGTGGCAGACACCGGCGCTGACGCTGTCTCTCATGCCGGAACTCTCGGCCAGTACCAACAGTCGGGTCGATACCGATTATTACAACCCGGCCCGCGATTTCTCCGCTGCCGCGACGTTTGCCCTTGAGCATCTCATGTATCGCCACTACGACACGCTCTGGAGCCAACAGCTGCTCGCCGGAGGTGGCGGTTACTGGCAAAAAGCACAGGCTCCCGGCGCGATTACCCTCGTCGGCTATGGTCAACGACTTCAGTGGAACAACGTCGTTGATACCGGCGTGGTGCTGAGCTGGGACAAGCGCCCTTATGACGGCAAACGCGAAAGTAACCTCGCTATCGCCATTGATGCAACGCTACGTTTTTAAGGATGATTATGTTGAACAGAAGTCTGGGTTGCCGCCTGGTTCTCGCCGGTTGGTTGTGCCTGAGTGCGGGAGTTTGTGCCAAACCGCTGACCTTCACTCCGCCACAAAATAGAACGCCACTGGAGGCGGAAAAACCGTGGCCCACCAATCGTTTCCTGGTGCTGGCTTATCACGATGTCGAAGATGATGCAGCCGATCAACGCTATCTGACGGTACGAACCAGTGCCCTCAACGATCAGATTGGCTGGCTGCTCCATAACGGTTATCGAGCCATCAGCGTTCAGGACATTCTGGACGCGCACCAGGGACGTAAAACGCTGCCGCCAAAAGCGTTTCTGTTGAGCTTTGATGATGGCTACAGCAGTTTTTATACCCGCGTCTGGCCGCTGCTTCAGGCCTGGGACGTCCCCGCTCTGTGGGCGCCGGTCGGAAGCTGGGTTGATACTCCAGCGCGACAGGCGGTTAACTTCGGCGGGCTGATGACCCCGCGTGAACGCTTTGCTACCTGGGACATGGTCCGGGAATTGAGCCACTCTTCACGGGTGGAAATTGGCGCCCATACCTGGGCTTCCCATTACGGCATTCAAGCGAACCCTCAAGGCAGTCTCGAACCCGCCATCGCTAATCGATTCTACGATAAAACCACCGGGCGCTATGAAACCGACGCCCAGTTTGACCAGCGTATTAGCGAAGACGTACGCCACGTTACCAGCAAAATCGAACAAGTGACCGGCAAAGCACCGCGCGCCTGGGTATGGCCTTACGGCGAGGCAAACGGCACGTCGCTTGCTATAGCAAAACGTCAGGGTTATCAGTTGGCCTTCACGCTTGCCGATGGGCTTGGTGACGTGCGCCATCTTGATAATATTCCTCGCCTGCTTATCTCAGGAAATCCTTCTATCAAGACGTTTGCCAGTACGGTCACGCAGGTTCAGGAACAGGAACCCGTCCGCGTGATGCACGTCGACCTCGACTATGTCTACGACCGCGATACCGCACAGCAGACCCGCAACATCGATAAACTGGTGCAGCGTGTCTACGACATGAAAATCACCCACGTATTTCTACAGGCGTTTTCAGACCCGGCTGGCGATGGCAAAATTAACGCGCTCTATTTCCCCAACCGCCATCTCCCCATGCGCGCCGACCTGTTTAACTTTGTCGCCTGGCAATTGCAAACCCGCGCGAAAGTCCAGGTGTTCGCCTGGATGCCCGTACTCTCCTTCAACCTCGCGTCTTCACTTCCCCGCGTACAGCGCTGGGACCCAAAAACCCAACGCGCGCAGATGTCCACTGAACCCTACGTGCGGCTCTCGCCGTGGAACCCGCAAACGCAGCAGCAGGTCATCGATATTTATCAGGATCTCGCCCGCTACGCCCCCTTCAACGGCATTCTGTTCCATGATGATGCCGTGCTGACGGATTATGAGGATATCAGCCCAGATGCCCTGCAAGCGTGGGAACGCACAGGACAAGCGTTCGATATGGATCGCTTCCAGCAAACTCCGTCGGCGCTACACGCCTGGACTCGTTTTAAAAGCCAGAAGCTTATCGATTTCACCCAACGCCTGAGCTTGGCCGCTAAAGCCATTCGCGGCCCACAGATAAAAACAGCACGCAATATTTTCGCGCTGCCGCTTATTGAACCCGAAAGCGAAGCCTGGTTTGCGCAAAATCTGGATGATTTTCTCCGGGCTTACGACTGGACCGTTCCGATGGCGATGCCATTAATGGAATCCGTACCCGCGAAAAACAGCGATGAGTGGCTGACGCGCGTGGTAAACGCCGTCGCACAGCGCCCTGGTGGGCTTAACAAAACTATTTTTGAGCTACAAGCCAGAGACTGGCACCAACATAGCGCCATTGCTGATAAGCAGATGGTGGCGTGGATGCGTCTGCTTCAGCTACAGGGTGTTAAAAATTACAGCTATTACCCCGACGATTTTATCCATAACCAACCTGATATTTCACAAATCAGGCCTGAATTCTCATCGTATTGGTACCCAAACAAATGACCGATCGTCTGCTCGCTTTTTGCATTTTATGTCTGGTTTTCGGGCTACCGTTTGGCGTCGCCGCCGTATTTACCGGTGAACTGATTCTGGATTTCGTCTTTTTCTGGCCGCTGTTTATGTCGGTATTATGGATAACCGGCGGGCTCTATTTCTGGTTTCAACTGGAACGACACTGGCCGTGGAGTCACGACATGCCTGCGCCATCATTACCGGGTAACCCGCTGGTGTCGATTCTGATCCCCTGTTTTAACGAAGCCCAGAACGCTCGCGAGACCATCGCGGCCGCCATGGCGCAGCGGTATCCCAATATTGAGGTTATCGCCATTAACGACGGTTCTTCCGATAACACCGCCGACGTATTAGCGCAGATAGCGCAAGAACAACCGGGGCTGAGGGTTATCCATCTGGCGGAAAATCAGGGAAAAGCGGTAGCCTTGAAAGCGGGTGCCGCAGCGGCCAGAGGCGACCTGCTGGTCTGTATTGACGGCGACGCCCTGCTTGACCGCGATACCGCTGCCTATCTGGTGGCACCCTTGATTCAGTACCCCCACGTCGGCGCGGTCACCGGCAACCCTCGCATCCGCACGCGTTCTACGCTTATCGGGCGCATTCAGGTGGGCGAGTTTTCATCCATTATCGGGCTAATCAAACGTACGCAGCGAATTTATGGCCGCGTATTTACCGTCTCTGGCGTCATTGCCGCCTTTCGCCGACAGGCGCTGGCCGAGGTAGGCTACTGGAGCCCGGACATGATAACCGAAGATATCGATATCAGTTGGAAGCTCCAGCTCCATCACTGGGACATCTTCTTCGAACCGCGCGCACTGTGCTGGATTTTAATGCCGGAAACCTTAAAAGGCCTGTGGCGACAGCGGCTTCGCTGGGCACAGGGCGGCGCAGAAGTGTTTCTGGTGAATCTACGCATTCTGACCCGCTGGGAGCATCACCGCATGTGGCCGCTGTTTGCCGAGTACGCCCTGTCAACATTCTGGGCCTTTGCTTACGCGACAACGGTGCTGCTTTTTATCCTCAGCTACCTCGCACCGCTTCCGGCAAACCTGACGGTGGAGTGTCTTTTCCCTCCGGGCTTTACCGGCATGCTGCTAGGGGTCATGTGTCTGCTGCAATTCGTCGTCAGTTTGTACATTGAGCGGCGCTATGAAAGACAGGTCGCCGGGGCGCTGTTCTGGGTCATTTGGTTTCCGATGGTTTACTGGATGATTGGGCTATTTACCACCGTGGTTGCCTTTCCCAAAGTCATGTTGAAACGCCAGCGCGCAAGGGCTCGCTGGGTAAGTCCGGATCGTGGAAAAAGGAGCATTTGATGAACGAAAGTACGTTGATTTTAACCGAGCACCGACCGTTTCCCCGGCTTTTTGATGCCGTGCTCACGGCGCTCGCCTGGTGCGGTTTTCTGTTTTTTCTTTACGCCAATCTGCTGATGCAGTTTACCGAGCAGAAATATGGCCGCTGGGACGCGATTACCGGATCGTTTAATGCCGTGCTGGCCTATTTGCTGATTGCCGCACTTAACGGCTGGCTGCTGATTATCTGGTACCAGTACAACCGACGGCGATCCCACGCTCGCCGTCATACCTGGCGGTTGGCGTTGCCGCGGGACGAACTGGCAAGAAGCTTTGAGGTTGAACCCCAAATCATTTCGGAGATGAGCCGTAATAATCTGCTCACGGTCTATCACGATGGAATTGGCCGCATTATTGATTTAAAGATTAATCGGCAGGAAGAAGTTGAGGAGTAAAAACAATAATGCCAGTCGTGTTACCGACTGGCATTCTCAGAACCCCGAGGGATTATTTCATGTACTCGCCGCTGCGCAACGCTTCAATACGCTTATCCAGCGGTGGGTGAGTCATGAACATTTCGCTCAGCGATTTGGATTTACCGTTGATGCAGAATGCCATCATGCTGCTGGCTTCCTGCGGTTCATAGCTGGTTTTCAGACGCTGCAGCGCAGCAATCATTTTCTCGCGACCCACCAGCTTTGCGGAACCCGCATCGGCGTGGAATTCACGGTAGCGTGAGAACCACATGGTGATAATGCTCGCCAGAATACCGAATACCAGCTCCAGCACCGTAGCCACCGCGAAATAAATCAGCGGATTGCCGTTGCTGCTCTCTTCACCATCATCACGGTTGCCGCCGAGGAAACCGGCCGCAATCTGCGCAATAACGCGAGAGATAAAGATAACGAAGGTGTTCACGATGCCCTGAATCAGGGTCATGGTCACCATATCGCCGTTAGCAATGTGGCTGATTTCATGGGCAATGACCGCCTCGGCTTCGTCACGGCTCATGTTCTGCAACAGACCGGTGCTTACGGCCACCAGCGACGCATCACGACGAGCGCCGGTAGCAAAGGCGTTCATGTCCGGCGCGTGATACAGCGCGACCTGTGGCATAGCAATACCCACCTGCTGCGCCTGACGCGCAACGGTATCAACCAACCAGCGTTCCTGTTCGGTACGCGGCTGTTCAATCACTTCCCCACCGACGGATTTTAGCGCCATCCATTTCGACATCATCAATGACACAATGGAACCGCCGAAACCAAATAACAGCGCCATAATCAGCAGGCCGGTCATGCTGCTCGACTGAATTCCTGTCAGGCTTAGCACCAGCCCAAACACAACCATCACTGCCAGGTTGGTCATCAGGAAGAGCGCGATTCGCATCATAATTTACTTTTAACCTCTTTTTAACAAAACGCACTATGCGATTACCCATATCGTAGGGGTAATCCGGGAATTTTCAACGATTACGTTAGGCTAAGTCACGAGAAAGACACAACTTTACATTTTGTAGCATAGTTGTTTACGAGAAGAAGAGAGAGATAAAAAAACAGGCACAATTGCTTGTGCCTGTCAGTGTTTTACTTGCTCGCCGCCGGCTGTTCTGCCGGGGCAGCCTTCTCAAGCCTTGCCAGATCGATGGCGATATCCACCGTCTCGTCAAGGTATGGATCCGGCTCTTTGTAGTCTTTTGGCAGATCTTCCAGTTTCTTCAGCGCTGGCTTACCTTCTCGCTTGTAGCGATCGTTAATCCGCGCCAGACGGGTTGCATCATCCTCTTCGTTCTCTTTCTCACGCTGGGCGTAGTTCAGAGACACGATACTGCGCTTATCCTTCAATGCGTTGAAGTGGGCAATATCTTTGGCGATATACTGGAACTCTGGATCTTTCGCAATGCGATCGCTATGCAGCTTCAACAGTTCTGGTTCAAACGGTTTCATGTCGCCAGACTTCACATAGGTGGCAGCATTAATGCTGTCCCACGGCAGTGCGTTGTCTTCAAACTTCTCACCGGTTTCGGTCTCTTCCGTGCCGGTAGGCATCATGATATCCGGCGTTACTCCTTTACGCTGGGTACTGCCGCCGTTGATACGGTAGAACTTCTGGATGGTGTACTGGACGGAACCCAGCGCAGGCCATTCAGGACGCAGCATCTGATCGTAGATACGGTTCAGCGAACGGTATTGCTGGACGGTGCCTTTACCGAAGGTCGGTTCACCGACAATCAGCGCACGACCATAGTCCTGCATCGCCGCGGCAAAGATCTCCGACGCCGAAGCACTGAAGCGGTCAACCAGCACTACCAGCGGGCCTTTATAATACACCACGCCGTCAGTATCGCTGTCTTCGCGAACTTTGCCGTTGTTATCACGTACCTGCACCACCGGGCCAGAAGGGATGAACAGACCGGAGAGCGAAACTGCCTCGGTCAGCGCACCGCCACCGTTGCTACGGAGATCGATAATCACGCTGCTGACGTTCTGTTTTTCCAGCTTCTGCAGTTGAACCTTCACGTCTTCAGTGAGGCCAACGTAGAATCCTGGAATATCCAGTACGCCAACTTTATCTTTACCTGTACCTTTAATCGACATTTTCACCGCGCGGTCTTCAAGACGAATACGCTCGCGGGTCAGGGTCACGATACGGGTTTTCGAACCTTTGCCAGCAGGCAGGACTTCCAGACGCACTTTGCTGCCCTTCGGTCCTTTAATCAGCGCCACCACATCGTCAAGACGCCAACCGATCACATCAACCATGCCTTTACCGGTCTGGCCGACGCCAACGATACGGTCGCCTACGCTTATCGCCTTGCTCTTCGCCGCCGGGCCGCCTGCCACCATGGAGTTAATCACGGTGTAGTCGTCGTCCATCTGCAGCACCGCGCCGATACCTTCCAGAGACAGGCTCATTTCGGTATTAAACTGCTCGGTGTTACGCGGAGAGAGGTAGTTGGTATGCGGGTCGATTTCGCGCGCAAAAGAGGTCATCGCCAGCGAGAACACATCTTCGCTGTTGGTTTGCGCCAGGCGGCGGATCGCGAACTTATAGCGACGCGCCAGCGTGTCGTGAATCTCTTTATCGTCTTTGCCCGCAAGCTTCAGGCTCAACTGGTCAAATTTGACCTTGCCGTCCCAAAGCTTATTCAGTTCGGCTTCATCTTTCGGCCACGGCGCTTTGCTGCGGTCAAGATTAAAGGTATCGGAGCCGGTGAAATCCATCGGGCGCTCAAGCACCTTCAGCGCGTACTGATAGCGCTCAAAACGGCGTTTTTGCGCCAGATTGTAGAGATCGTAAAAGACATCAAGTTTGCCAGAACGCAGCTCATCGCCAATCTGCCCTTTCTTCGCTGAGAACTGCTCAACGTCGCTGGCCAACAGCACATTGTGGCTATAGTCCAGCAGGTTCAGATAGCGGGTGAAGATTTTGGCTGAAAAAGCCTCGTCGAGATCGAACTGGCGGTAGTGAGAACGGGTAAAGCGCGAGGTTACGCGCTCGCTCACCGTCGCGTGTTGCGTCTCTTCCTTAAGAATAGGAAGCTGATCAACACGGGTAATATCTTCCACCGCTAAGACCTGGCCTGTTATCAATAACAGACCAGCAAGCGCGGAGAGCCTAAAGAATTTGTTCATGCCTGGCCAGGCCTCCGTTTCAGAACACCAGGTGTTCTGCGCGTACAATCATTGACATACCAGAAGTAAGCTGAACGCGAACGCCATCTTTGGTGATTTCCAGGATGGTCGCATCCATGGCGTTATTGCCGGCTTTAACTTTCAGGGACTGGCCGACTGTCAGCGCGGACAGATCGGATACCGGGGTAAACTTCTCTTCGCGGACTTCGCGAACTGGCTTAGCAGCAGGTTTAGCTGCGGCGGCGCGTGGCTTACGTTCGGCCCCTTCTTTACGACGTACTGGAGGACGTGGTTTACGCTCACGACGTGGTGCGTCACCCTGTTCGCCTGCAGCAGCAGCCGCTTCGCGTTTTTTTGCCTGCTGTTCAGCGCGCTGCGCCTGAACGCGAGCTTTCGCTTCTTCAAGCTGCTGACGCGCGTGCGCCACGTGCTGCTCGTCGAGTTCGCCGCATGGGTTGCCGTCGAGATCGACGCGTACTGCACCCGCTTTGATACCGTAGAGGTAGCGCCAGCTTGAAGTATAAAGACGTAATGCGGAGCGCAGTTGAGTTTTGCTGAGGTTCATTTCCCCTTCAACACGCGCTACGAGATCCTGAAAAATACCGACTTTCAGGGGGCGAGCCTCACCTTCCGCGCTAAAGCACTGCGGGAAACGTTCGGCTAAAAATGCGATAACTTCTTTACTGCTGTTCAACTTAGGTTGATTTTCCATGAAATTTCCTGATTACAACGGACGTAGCCAACAAGCCGCAGGCATGAACAGGCGACATTATAATGACGCAATCCGTAAATGCTACGTTATCCGTTGATTATCCTTCGACGGGGGCAAAGAATTTTTGATAATCGGTCGCTTCAAGCACTTTTTGAAGGTGGCCGACCAGTTCACGCAAGCCCTTTTCATCTTCTTCGCTAAAGCGGGAGAAGACCGTGCTGTCGATGTCCAGCACACCAATAACCTGACCGTTCACCTCAAGAGGCAGGACGATTTCGGCATTGCTGGCTGCGTCACAGGCAATGTGACCATCAAAGGCATGGACATCTTCAATGCGCTGCACGCGATTTTCAGCCACAGCAGTACCACAGACGCCACGACCAACCGGAATACGCACGCAGGCAATTTTGCCCTGGAATGGCCCAAGGACCAGCGTTTTGCCTTCCAGCAGATAAAATCCCGCCCAGTTCACCTCAGAAAGACGCTCGTACAGCAGCGCGCTGGTATTAGAGATTACAGCTAAAAAACTCGTTTCACCTGCCATCAATGCCTGAAAATCGCGGTTAAGATCCGCGTAAAATTCTGTTTTGCTCATTATATAACCATTATTGTTTACGGTGTTACTGATGCATTACTCAGCTTATCGCCTTATAAAATACGCATTAAGTGCGTTCGGGCTCAAGATGAATCGATACTTAGGTTAAGATAGAGTTATACATTCATTTCTCAATGTAATAAATGGCACTGAAAACATCACGCATAACGCCGTCGAAAAAAATACATATTCACAAGATTGATGCACCGTTGCCGTGGGCACATTACCAACGTTGCCCGCAGTGCGATATGCTTTTTCGGTTACCGGTCGTAAAATCATCGCAAAGTGCCTATTGTCCACGCTGTCACGCCAAAGTGCGCGACGGGCGCGACTGGTCATTGACTCGCCTTGGCGCAATGGCCATTACTATGCTGTTACTGATGCCGTTCGCCTGGAGTGAGCCACTGCTGCGCCTTCATCTGCTGGGGGTGCGTATTGACGCCAATCTGCTGTCGGGTATCTGGCAGATGACTGATCAGGGTGACCCGATTACCGCAGCAATGGTCTTCTTTTGCACCGTCGGCGCGCCTGCCGTGCTGGTCGTCTCCATCGCCTATCTGTGGCTCGGTAATATTCTGGGCATGAATCTGCGCCCTGTCCTGCTGATGCTCGATAAGCTCAAAGAGTGGGTGATGCTGGATATTTACCTGGTTGGCATCGCGGTCGCCTCGATCAAAGTCCAGGACTATGCCTTCCTCCAACCGGGGATTGGCCTGCTCGCCTTTATCTCTCTGGTGGTGCTCAGCATCCTGACTCTGATTCACCTTAACGTTGAACAGCTGTGGGAGCGTTTTTATCCGCAGCGCCCTTCAACGCGGCCCGATGCCAACCTGCGGGTTTGCATTGCGTGCGGTTACACCGGGCACGCCGATACCCGTGGTCGCTGTCGCCGTTGCCATACGCCGCTGCGCTACCGGCGTCGGCAGAGCCTGCAAAAAAGTTGGGCGGCGCTGGTCAGCTCCATTGTCTTTCTGATCCCGGCTAACCTGCTGCCTATCTCCGTTATCTACGTCAACGGTGGGCGTCAGACCGACACCATTCTTTCCGGGATCATGTCGCTGGCTAACAGTAACATCGCGGTCGCGGCGGTGGTATTTATCGCCAGTATTCTGGTGCCGTTTACCAAAATTATCGTGATGCTGACGCTACTCATTAGCATCCACTTTAAATGTGAACAGGGGCTGCGCACGCGTATACTGCTGCTGCGTTTTGTCACCTGGATTGGCCGTTGGTCAATGCTCGATCTGTTTGTCATTTCGTTAACCATGTCGCTCATCAATCGTGATCAACTTCTCGCCTTCACGATGGGCCCCGCTGCGTTTTATTTCGGCGCTGCGGTAATATTAACTATTCTTGCTGTTGAATGGCTGGACAGCCGCATACTTTGGGACGCACATGAGTCAGGAAACGCCCGCTTCACAGACTGAGGCGCGAATTAAAACCAAACGCCGCATCTCTCCGTTCTGGCTGCTGCCGGTCATCGCACTGATGATTGCTGGCTGGCTAATCTGGAACAGCTACGAGGATCGCGGTACCACCATTACAATCGACTTCATGTCGGCAGACGGTATTGTCCCGGGGCGCACCCCTGTGCGCTTCCAGGGCGTCGAGGTCGGTACGGTTCAGGACATTCGCCTCGCCGAGGACCGCAGCAAGATTGAAGTGCGCGCGAGTATTAAAAGCGATATGGAAGACGCCCTGCGCGATGAAACTCAGTTCTGGCTGGTGACCCCGAAAGCGTCCCTCGCCGGGGTGTCCGGGCTTGATGCGCTGGTTGGC
This sequence comes from uncultured Kluyvera sp., assembly GCF_902485085.1. NCBI lineage: Bacteria > Pseudomonadati > Pseudomonadota > Gammaproteobacteria > Enterobacterales > Enterobacteriaceae > Kluyvera > uncultured Kluyvera sp. The sequence goes on along the minus strand of NZ_CABTJS010000105.1, from coordinate 30,845 downwards.
GGTAACTATATCGGCATGATGCCCGGTAAAGGCGAAGCGCGCGATCACTTCACCGCACTGGACACGCAGCCGAAATATCGCCTGAACAACGGCGAACTGATGATTCACCTGCACGCGCCGGATTTAGGCTCGCTCAACAGCGGCTCACTGGTCTATTTCCGCAAAATCCCCGTGGGACGCGTTTATGATTACGCCATTAATCCAAACAATCAGGGCGTAACCATTGATGTCCTGATTGAGCGTCGTTTCACCAATCTGGTGAAAAAAGGCAGCCGCTTCTGGAACGTGTCGGGCATTAAAGCGGATGTAGGGCTGAGCGGTGCCAAAGTGCAGCTCGAAAGCCTCGCGGCGCTGGTCAACGGTGCTATCGCTTTTGATTCACCGCCCGACTCGCAGGCAGCTGCGCAAAACGATGAGTATGGCCTGTATGAAGACCTCGCCCACAGCCAACGCGGCGTGTTGATCCAGCTTCAGCTGCCGAGCGGCGACGGTTTGAAAGCGGGCTCAACACCCATGCTCTACCAAGGGCTGGAAGTGGGTCAGTTGACCAAACTGACTCTGAATCCGGATAGCTCCGTTACCGGTGAAATGACCGTTGACCCGAGCGTCGTCTCGCTGCTGCGAGAAAAGACCCGGATTGAACTGAATCAGCCGAAGCTGTCGCTGGATAATCCGAATCTGAGCACCCTGCTGACCGGCAGTACGTTTGAACTGGTACCCGGTGACGGCGAACCAAAAGACCGCTTTACCGTGTTGGCCGCGGACAAAACGTTACTGCAACAGCCTGGCGTCCTGACGCTGACGCTGACCGCGCCGGAAAGCTACGGCATTGATGCCGGACAGCCTATCATGCTGCACGGGGTCAGAATCGGTCAGGTGATGGAACGCACGCTAAGTGCGAAAGGTATTAGCTTTGCGGTAGCCATCGACCCGCAGTACCGCGACCTGCTCCACGGCGACAGCAAATTTGTGGTCAACAGCAAGATGGATGTCAAAGTGGGTATCGACGGCGTTGAATTCTTAGGTGCCAGCGCCAATGAGTGGTTAAGCGGCGGCATTCGCATTCTGCCTGGCGAAAAAGGACCAATGAAGGCGAGCTACCCGCTGTTCTCTAATCTCGAGAAAGCGCAGGAGAACAATTTAAGCGACTACCCTACCACTACCCTGATGCTCACCGCCGATACCCTGCCGGATATTCAGACCGGTTCTATCGTGCTGTATCGTAAGTTTGAAGTCGGCGAAGTCACCTCGGTGCAGCCGCGCGCTAATGCGTTCGATATCGCAGTTCACATTAAACCGGAATACCGCTCACTGCTGACCCCAAATAGCGTGTTCTGGGCTGAAGGGGGTGCGAAAGTGCAGCTGAACGGCAGCGGGCTAACGGTGCAAGCCTCACCGCTTTCACGTGCACTGAAAGGGGCTATCAGCTTCGATAATCTCAACGCTGCCGGCGCAGGCAGCCGCAAGGGTGACAAACGCCTGCTTTATGCATCAGAAACCGCCGCTCGTGCTATCGGCGGGCAGATAACGCTACACGCCTTTGATGCCGATAAGCTCTCCTCCGGCATGCCGATTCGCTACCTCGGTATCGACATCGGCCAGGTGCAAAGCCTTGAGCTGAACGCCTCACGCAACGAAGTCCAGGCCAGCGCCGTGCTCTACCCTGAGTACGTGTCAACGTTCGCCCGGCGCGGCACTCGCTTCTCGGTGATCACCCCGCAAATTTCGGCGGCAGGCGTTGAGCATCTGGATACCCTGCTGCAACCGTACGTTAACGTCGAGCCGGGCCACGGTGAAATGCGTCGTGATTTTGAGCTGCAGGAAGCGACCATCTCCGACTCACGCTATCTCAACGGCCTGAACATCGTCGTCGAAGCACCAGAAGCGGGTTCGCTGAGTATCGGCACGCCGGTATTATTCCGTGGCCTTGAAGTCGGGACCGTCACCGGTCTGCGCCTGGGTAGCCTCTCCGACCGCGTGATGATCGAAATGCGCATCGGCCAGCGTTATCAGCATCTGGTACGCAACAACTCGGTGTTCTGGCTGGCTTCTGGCTACAGCCTCGATTTCGGGCTGATTGGTGGCGTCGTTAAAACCGGCACCTTCAATCAGTTCATCCGCGGCGGCATTGCCTTTGCCACTCCACCGGGCATTCCGCTGGCGCCAAAAGCGCAGGAAGGAAAACACTTCCTGCTGCTGGAGTCAGAGCCGAAAGAATGGCGAGAATGGGGCACCGCCCTGCCACGCTAACAACCTCTGCGCCGGTGCCCATCACCGGCGCATTTTTATGGTAAACTGCGCGCTCTTTATCTCCTTGTGGTATTCGCCAGTGGCTCAAAACGCAGTCTTTTTCCCCGATGAATTCCTTGCGCAAATGCGCGAGGCCATGCCGAAGAATCTCTCCTTTGAAGCATTTATTGATGCCTGCCAGCGCCCACTGCGCCGGAGTATTCGCGTCAACACGCTCAAAATTACCGTCGATGATTTTCTGGCGCTGGTCGCGCCTTATGGCTGGCAGTTAACGCCGGTGCCCTGGTGCGCCGAAGGTTTCTGGATTGAGCGTGATAACGAAGACGAGTTCCCGCTGGGCAGTACCGCAGAGCATTTGAGCGGCCTGTTTTATATTCAGGAGGCGAGCTCCATGCTGCCGGTTGCGGCCCTGTTTGCCGACGGTGACGCGCCTGCGCGAGTGATGGATGTCGCCGCGGCACCGGGTTCTAAAACCACTCAGATTGCCGCCCGAATGGGTAACCGCGGCATGCTGCTGGCTAACGAATTTTCCGCCAGCCGGGTCAAGGTGCTGCACGCCAACATCAGCCGCTGCGGCATTGCTAATGCGGCGCTGACCCACTTTGATGGTCGCGTATTCGGCGCGGCGTTGCCGGAGTGCTTCGACGCTATCTTGCTGGATGCGCCGTGCTCCGGCGAAGGCGTAGTGCGCAAAGACCCGGACGCGCTGAAGAACTGGTCGCTTGCCAGCAATCAGGATATTGCCAACACCCAACGTGAGCTTATCGACAGCGCATTTCACGCCCTGCGCCCCGGCGGTACGCTGGTCTACTCCACCTGCACGCTCAACCGTGATGAGAATGAATCGGTGGTGAACTGGCTGCTCGAGCGCTATCCCGATGCGGTGCACGTTCTCCCGTTAGGCGACCTTTTCCCTACTGCCGACCAGGCGCTGACTGCGGAAGGTTACCTGCACGTTTTCCCGCAGATTTATGACTGCGAAGGGTTCTTCGTGGCCCGACTACAGAAAACGGCGGCGATCGACCCGCTGCCCGCGCCGGGCTACAAAGTGGGTAAATTCCCGTTCGTACCGATGAAAACCCGGGAATCCCATACCGTCATCGATGCTGCACGCCGCGTCGGTATTGAATGGGATGAATCGCTGGTGCTATGGCAGCGTGACAAAGAAGTCTGGTTGTTCCCGAAAGAAATCGAGCCGCTGCTGGGTAAAGTGCGTTTCTCACGCATTGGTATTAAGCTTGCCGAAACTCACAATAAAGGTTTCCGCTGGCAGCATGAAGCGGTGATTGCGCTGGCCAACCCCGCTGAACTCGGCCACGAATTAACATCAGCTGACGCGCAGGAATGGTACCGTGGACGCGACGTCTACCCGGAAAATGCCCCGTCTCATGATGATGTCATCGTCACGTTCCAGGGGTTCCCGCTTGGTCTGGCAAAACGTATTGGTTCACGTCTGAAGAACAGCTATCCGCGTGAACTGGTGCGCGATGGAAAACTTTTTGCTAACAGGTCGGAGTAGCGCACAAAAAAAGCGCATTTTTTGATTGGCGAAATGCTCTGTGTTGTCTAGGATGAAAAGGTACGGCCACTGGTCGTACCACACCGGTCAGCAGATTAACGGAGAGCATTATGAGCAAAACCAGCGTACGCATCGGCGCATTCGAAATTGATGATGCCGTGCTGCACGCCGAGCAACACGGCGAGCGAACGTTAAGCATCCCTTGTAAGTCCGATCCCGATTTGTGCATGCAGTTAGATGCCTGGGATGCCGATATCAGCATCCCGGCCCTTCTTGATGGCGAACATTCAGTGCTTTATCGCAAACATTACGATCAACCGTCTGATGCCTGGGTTATGCGGCTTGTCTAACCCAAAAGGAACCCGCCCATAGGCGGGTTATTTATTTGGCGTGTGGCACCACTTTGTAGAGCGATGCTTCTCCCCGCGGTCGGGTTTTAAACCGACGATGCACCCACAGATACTGCTCCGGTGCACGTAAAATCTCGCGTTCGATAATTTTGTTCATATAGCTCGCCGCCGACACTTCATCCCCGCAAGGATAATCGGTCATCGCTTCGCTAATGTGCAGCGTGTAGCCTTTCGTATCAGGCTTACGCACCATCGTCACGGTCAGCATCGCCGCACCGGAAAGGCGTGACAATACGTTAGTACCATTGGTGGTTGCCGCTTCGCTCACCGAGAAGAATGGAGCAAACACGCTGCCTTTCGGGCCGTAGTCCTGATCCGGCGCAAACCACACCGCTTCCCCCGCTTTCAGCGCCTGAACCAGGCCACGCAGGTTACGGCGATCGATCATCGCTTTGTTTGAACGCAGACGCCCGGTGGTTTGTACCCACTCCATCAACGGGTCGTTGTGCGGGCGATAGGTTGCCATCATCGGACGACAGAGCCCCATCGCACGGCCACCTAATTCCAGTGACATAAAGTGCACGCCAACCACCATCACCCCACGCTGTTCTGTCAGCGCGCGCATTAGGTTGGCATAGCCTTCGACATCAAACCATTTGCGCACGCGCGCATCGCTCCAGAACCAGGCCATACCGGTTTCGATAAGCCCCATGCCCAGAGACATAAAGTTTTGTTCAATCAGCTTTTCGCGCGCTTCCGCCGTCATATGAGGGAAACAGAGCTCAATGTTGCGCGTAGCAATTTGCTCACGGCGTTTCAGAAAACGACGCGAGGCTTTACCGACGGAGGTACCGAGCAGGTGTAAAAGCGGATAAGGGAGTTGGACTACTAGCCATAAGAGAGCAAGCGCAAACCACTTCAACCCATTACGTGGGTGAAGCAAACGAACATCAAAATTCTGGAACATCATTTTTTCCGGATAACGTGGAGCACTGCACAAGGTAACGCTTAAGAAAAAAACGAGTCCATTCCTCTGTCTTAACGCGGTACGTATGAGTGTTTGACAGTACTGCATTCGACAAATTCACTGTCCGGACGTTTATTTACAAAACGGCAGAAAACGGAGGTGTGATACGGCGTGGCAGGCTGTGGCTTAACTCGCCGCAAGCATGCGCTTTTTCTTTTAAAAAAAATAGCGATTTTTATTCACGCATTAAAATAATTATTCGAATACTGAGCATAGATATAATTATCACGATAGCGATTTTGGTGAATGAAATGATTCTTCTGCATTTTTCAGCAGTTCCATTTCCTGCATCACATTTCCACGGAAATTTTTTTTTGCGAAATGACACAAAAGTACTTGGATGCGGCAGAAAATCTGTTTACATTGGTTTAACAAGCACGCGAGTCGTATACCGTGTTTGACCTGTTGGAAGGAAACGACAGATAAAAAGAGACCGAAAACGATTCCTGTTTTCGGTCCAGGGAAATGGCTCTTGGGAGAGAGCCGTGCGCTAAAAGTTGGCATTAATGCAGGCTAAGTCGCCTTGCTTTATAAGAATAGATGACCGTGACAGGTTTTCCAGTCCACAACCGCTGTGAGCTGAAAAATTTCGTTGAATAAACGGCATAAGATAAAAAAACCGCAGCCATTCCATGAGAATGATTGCGGTTTTTTATTGATTTTTAAACAGATATTCTGAGAATCAGCAGAGTTTCTTCGCTCGCTCGATAAACGGTGCCAGGCTCATTTTCACACCCGGCTGTTTAGGATCGTCAATCTGGATGATGCTTAGCGGCTGCGCCTGAGTCTTGCCCGCTTTCACCTGCTGTTCAGCCACATCATTAAGCGGATACTGCACCAGCGTGCTCGGGTTGATGACGTACAGCGCATTATCAGGGCGACAGGTCAGCATGACCTCTTCGCGGTTGAACGCCCAGTTCTCCTTACCCACCTCAAAACGGCTGACGGTAATAATCTGTGCAGCCAACGCTGAGCCGGTGGTGGTAAGTAACAACAAAGAGAGAATAATCTTTTTCATAATTCGCCAGTTCAATTAAAAAGGTTCCCAGGTGGCGAACAGGCTTACACACGCCAGCACCAGAGCCCCCAGGACAATTTCCGCCTGCGTGGTTCGCAGGAAAATACGCTGCGTCAGTTCCGTCGCGGCCGACATTCTCGGCACCAGCAGATAACGATTCGCCAACGCGACCATCACCATTAACGCCACGAAGCCGCACTTCACCCACAGCGCGACCCCGTAGGGTGTTGCAACGCTAAGCCCACCCTGAATCAGCCAGGCATTAACCAGACCGCTTGCAATCGCCCCAGCCACCGCCAGGTGCCCATAACGGGAAAAGCGCATCATGGTGTCAATAGCCGCTTTACGCCAGCGCCCTTTTGCCAGACGCAGGCAATAAAGAAACGGCACCAGCCCGCCAACCCATGCGCCAGCACAAAGGAGATGTACCGCATGATTGATACGTTGCAGCACACCAAGCGCGCCGTCATACATGGCGGCATGCCCTACACCCGCCAGCAGGATAAACTGTGCGACGCCCAGAAGCAAAAGCCGACGCATCATCTGTCGAGGTTGAACCCAGGCGACGCCTAATGTGACCCACGCGAGGACAATCTCCCACAGCCAGACGCTGCCAAAGTGAGTCTGTATCACTGCCCGCCAGACTTCGGGCCGCCAGGTATCTGACCAGCCGTCGCCCATCAGCCCGCCCTGCACCACCAGCATCAACATAGCTGAAAGCACGCTTACCGCTAACGCGCTGCGCAGTAGCCGAGAAAAGCGCTGGACCAGCAAACGCCTGAGTTCTGTAGGTGCCCACCACCCCGCATAAAGCGTGCAGCCAAAGGCCACCATCAGCGCGGCAAAGTGAGCAAAACGCAAGCCAACGTAGAGAGCCGCCAGCATATCACTTCACGCTAAACTGGTACTGACCTTTAGTCTTGTGCCCGTCGACGGAAACAACGTGCCATTCGACGGTGTACAGCCCCTCTCCCAGCGTTTCGTTCAGCGGAATAACCAGCTGCGCTTTATCGCTTTCGCTACGCGTGGCTTTACCAACGGGAATAATGCGCTTATCTGGCCCCATCAACGTCACACCGCTGAAGCCAGGCTCAACACCTTCAGAGAAGTTAAGCGTTAATGCGTGAGGTGCGGGGCTGACCGCTGAATTTGCTGCTGGGATTTGCTGCTGAAGATGGGCATGAGCCCAGACGGATGAAGCACTGAGTGAACCCATGACAAACACCATGGCACTGAGTGCGCGAGGCGCGGTGAATTTCATTTCCATCATTCCCTTTTGTTATCGATATATGACAAAGAATAACGCTGTATAATGTTCTCGTCGAGATGAGCACCCTCTGGACTTGCCATTTTGCGATACTCTTAGTAACTTTTGCGCGTTATTCCAAGGAGAAAATCATGCACACCAATCTGGCAACCCTACCACAAGACGAGATGGACAAAGTGAACGTTGATCTGGCTGCCGCTGGCGTGGCGTTTAAAGAGCGCTATAACATGCCGGTCGTCGCCGAAGTGGTTGAACGTGAACAGCCAGCGCATCTGCGAGACTGGTTCCGCGAACGCCTGATTACGCACCGTTTGGCCTCCGTCAATCTTTCCCGGCTGCCATACGAGCCTAAATCCAAGTAATGCTTACGCTTAGTGACAGTTCCTTACACGCATCCTGATACTATAAGCTGGAATAAAAGCCCAATGACAACGTGTTGAAGGATGCAACTATGCTGACATGGACTATCGCAGCAGCGCAATATGCTCCCCGTAAGGGAGATATTGCGGAGAACATTACCCACCATTTACGGTTTATCGATGTCGCGGCCGAACAGGCCTGTAAGGTATTGATATTTCCAGAGCTCTCGCTTACCGGCCCTGACGACGAACAGACGTTACCTGCGCCGCCGGACGATTCTCAGCTTTTGCCGTTAAGCGAAGCCGCTCAGCGCCATCAAATGACCATTATTGCTGGCCTGCCAATGGACAACGACGGCAAACGCATTAAGGGTATTGTCATTTTTGCCCCGCATACCCCAGGCCTCATTAAGCAGCATCAAGGCCAGGGAACCTGTCTCGCTCCCGAATCAGATCAAATCAGCGTCTTTGAGCTGAACCATGAGGGGTGTGAACTCTCCCCACAAGCCTCAGTGCTGGCAACCGTCAGCTCCATGGCGGAGCCACAGCAGCAGCGCACCAGCCAGCGGCTTCAGCGCTTCGCCCACAAATACGCCATTGCCGTTTTAAAATCGAACTATGCCAGCGGCACGTTTTCAGGCGGCAGCGCATTGTGGGATGAAAACGGTCAGCTTATCGTCCGCGCCGACGGCGGTGAACTGTTGCTGACGGGCAGAAAGAGCGCCCAGGGTTGGCAAGGCGAGATCATTCCATTACGCTAAACGTTTTAGGCCGGAGTTTGCCATGCTGCGCGTAATCGATACAGAAACCTGTGACCTACAAGGGGGCGTCGTCGAGATAGCCTCCGTCGATGTTATTGACGGTAAAATCGTCAACCCGATGAGTCATCTGGTTCGCCCGGACCGCCCTATCAGCCCGCAGGCGATGGCCATCCACCGGATCACCGAAGAGATGGTGGCCGACAAACCGTGGATTGAAGAAGTGGTGCCGTTTTACCAGGGTAGCCCGTGGTATGTTGCTCACAACGCCAGCTTCGACCGCCGCGTGTTGCCTGAAATGGACGGCGAGTGGATCTGTACCATGAAGATGGCCCGCCGCCTGTGGCCGGGCATCAAGTACAGCAATATGGCGCTGTATAAATCACGCAAGCTAAGCGTGGCGACACCACCAGGTCTGCATCATCACCGCGCGCTTTACGACTGCTATATCACCGCGTCGTTGCTGATTGATATTATGCAGGTGTCAGGTTGGACGCCGGATCAAATGGTAGACGTCACCGGCCGACCGGCGCTGCTGCGTACCTTTACCTTCGGCAAGTACCGCGGGCAGGAAGTCGCGGAAGTGGCGAAAAACGATCCGGGCTACCTGCGCTGGCTGTTTAACAACCTCGACCGCATGAGCCCGGAAATGCGCGTTACGCTTAAGCACTACCTCGAGCTGTAATTAACGCTCGGTTTGCCCCGGCAACGTTCCCTGCGCCAGGGCAATCAGGAAGGCAAACTCCAGCGCCACTCCTTCATAGCTTTTATAGCGTCCGGACTTCCCGCCGTGACCGGAGTCCATCTCGGTGCACAGCAGCAACAGATTGTCGTCTACCTTCAGCTCGCGCAGCTTAGCGACCCATTTTGCGGGTTCCCAGTACTGCACCTGGGAATCATGCAGCCCCGATGTCACCAGCAGATGCGGATAGGCCTGCGCACGCACATTGTCGTAAGGGCTGTAGGATTTCATATAGCGATAGTAAGTTTCATCCTGCGGGTTGCCCCATTCTTCAAACTCGCCGGTGGTCAGCGGAATCGACTCGTCGAGCATGGTGGTCACGACATCAACGAACGGCACCTGTGCGACGACACCGTGGAACAGATCGGGACGCTCGTTGACCACCGTGCCCATCAGCATGCCTCCCGCGCTTCCGCCCATGCCATAGCACAGCGAGGGGTCACCGTAGCCTTTGGCCAGCAGCGCTTCCGTCGCATCCAGATAATCGTTGAAGGTATTTTTCTTCTTGAGGAATTTCCCCTCTTCGTACCATAACTGCCCCAACTCACCGCCGCCGCGAATATGGGCGATAGCAAAGACAAAGCCACGGTCAAGCAGGCTTAAGCGGCTGCTGCTGAAGTCGGCGTCCATGCTGGCACCGTAAGAGCCGTAGCCGTAGACCAACAGCGGATTTTTACCCCGACGGAAATGTTCATGGCGGTAAACCAGTGAAACCGGGACCTCTACGCCATCACGTGCGGTAATCCACAGACGCTCACTGCGATAGCGGCTGGCATCAAAACCTTTCACCTCCTGCTGCTTCAGCACGCGGCGTTCTCCACTGTCCATGTTCAGCTCAAACAGCGTGTCAGGGGTGGTCATCGACGAGTAGCCATAGCGCAGGCAGGCGGTTTCCGGTTCCGGGTTGTAGGCAATCCATGTCACGTAGGCCGGGTCATCAAAAGCGATGGCCGTTTCCAGCTGGCTATGGCGATGGATCTGGCGCAGGCTGGTTAAGCCACGCTGGCGCTCTTCAACCACCAGCCAGTCACGAAACAGCGTGAAGTCTTCCAGCATGACCGCGTCGCGCGGCGCAATCAGAGTTTGCCACTCAGCCTCTTCCCAGGATTCACTGCGATACAAACCAAAGTTTTTGCCATCGCGGTTAGAGCGCAGGTAAAACTGGTTTTGATAGTGATCAAGGCTGTATTCATGGTCTTTACGGCGCGGCGCAAAGACGCGCGGCTGGGCGTTTGCCAGGTCGGCATCGAGCAGCAGCATTTCGCTGGTCGTGGTGCTTGAGAGCACAATCACCACGTACTGGCGTGAAGAGGTCTTGTGCAGGCTGACGTAAAACGTCTCGTCCTGCTCCTCATAGATAAGTTCATCTTGTTCGGTAGATGCCCCAACCTGATGCCGCCAGACCTGCCACGGCAACAGCGTCGTGGGGTGCTGGCGAACGTAGTAAAGCACGCGGGAATCATTTGACCACACCACGCCCGGCGAGACATCGTCAATCACTTCTGGCAGCCAGGTTTCGTTTTCCAGATGGCGAATACGCAGGCTGTACTGACGGCGGGAAAGGAAATCTTCGGTCACCGCCAGCAGGTTATTGTCCGGCGCTACGTTCAGCCCGCCCAGGGTATAAAACTCGCTGTGCGCCGCCCGCTTATTTTCATCAATCAGCAACGTCCATTCATCACTATCTAACGCCTGACGCTGGTAAATCGCATATTCGCGCCCTGGCTCAAAAACCTGGCGGTAGCGATAACCGTTTTTGATATAAGGCGCGGAGACCTCACGCGGGGGGATCCTGTCGACAATCTCTTTCAACACGCGATCCTGTAGACTGCGCTGGGAGGACATCACTTCGCGTCCGTAGGCGTTTTCCTGCTGTAAATAGTCAAGCACTGCCGGTTTGGTGCGGGTGTCATCGCGAAGCCAGTAGTAGTTATCGACGCGCGTATCACCATGCAATGTCATGGTGTGGGGTATCCGTTTCGCTTTAGGTGGCATCTCGTTATTCTTCTTGTTGTGTTAATTCATTATTAAGCCTGGCAAAAGTCGCGCTCATTGCCAACTTAACCTATCCCCTCATCCTACGTTTCATCAGCCTTTTGTGCCACTTGCAAGACAGACGCAAACGTTTTCGTTTATAATGCGCCAAACTTTGGATAGACGGTGGAATGGGTAATGACGTTATTAGGAACAGCTTTGCGTCCCGCTGCGACGCGCGTAATGCTTCTGGGTTCAGGTGAGTTAGGTAAAGAAGTGGCGATCGAATGCCAGCGCTTAGGCATTGAAGTGATCGCCGTCGATCGTTACGCCGATGCGCCAGCGATGCACGTCGCGCACCGCGCTTACGTTATCAATATGCTCGATGGCAATGTCCTGAAAGCACTGGTTGCGCAGGAAAAACCGGACTTTATCGTCCCGGAAATCGAAGCCATCGCCACGGATACGCTGATTGAGCTTGAGCAGGCGGGCCAGAAGGTGGTGCCGTGCGCCCGGGCGACCAAATTGACGATGAACCGCGAAGGCATTCGCCGTCTGGCGGCAGAAACCCTCAAGCTTCCAACCTCAGCCTACCACTTTGCCGACAGCGAAGCGCAGTTCCGTGACGCGGTCACCGATATCGGTCTGCCGTGCATCGTGAAGCCCGTCATGAGTTCATCCGGAAAAGGCCAGACCTTTATTCGTCATGAAGACCAGCTGGCGCAGGCCTGGCAGTATGCGCAGGAAGGCGGTCGCGCCGGTGCGGGCCGAGTGATTGTGGAAGGCGTGGTTAATTTTGATTTCGAAATCACCCTACTGACCGTTAACGCCGTCGACGGCGTGCACTTCTGCGCTCCTGTCGGCCATCGCCAGGAAGATGGCGACTTTCGTGAATCCTGGCAGCCGCAGCAGATGAGCGAACTGGCGCTGACGCGCGCGCAGGAGATCGCCCGCGAGGTCGTGCTGGCGCTGGGCGGATACGGTCTCTTCGGTGTGGAGCTGTTTGTGTGCGGTGATGACGTGGTATTCAGCGAAGTGTCCCCTCGCCCACACGATACCGGCATGGTGACGCTGATTTCGCAGGATGTATCGGAATTTGCCCTGCACGTTCGCGCCTTCCTCGGGCTGCCGATTGGTGGTATCCGTCAGTACGGTCCGTCCGCTTCTGCCGTACTGCTGCCGACGCTGACCAGTCGCAACGTCACCTTTAATAACGTGCAGAATGCACTGGATGCTGGCGTACAGCTGCGCCTGTTTGGCAAACCAGATATCGCGGGTTCTCGTCGCATGGGCGTCGCGCTGGCAACCGCAGACAGCGTTGAAGAGGCCGTGGAACGCGCCAAAATCGCCGCGGCGGCAGTCGTCGTTCAGGGATAAGAAAAAAGGCGGGCTGCTTACGCATACCCGCCCTTCTTTTGCTTACCCGGCTATCAGTCCGGGCGCAGCGAACACCTTACAGCTTCGCGCCTTCAACCGCTTCGCGAGCCAGTTTGGTGATGCGATCGTAGTCGCCTGCTTCCAGCGCGTCGGCCGGAACCAGCCAGGAACCGCCGATGCACAGAACGCTTTTCAGCGCCAGGTAGTCACGGTAGTTAGCTGGAGAGATACCGCCGGTTGGGCAGAAACGAATCTGAGAGAACGGACCCGCGATTGCCTGCAGCGCTTTCACGCCACCGTTCGCTTCAGCTGGGAAGAATTTGAACTCTTTCAGGCCGTGTTCCATACCCAGCATCAGTTCAGACACGGAGCAGATACCTGGGATCAGTGGAATGGTGCCCGCGGTAGCGGCTTTCAGCAGGTTGTCGGTCAGGCCTGGGCTGATAGCAAACTGCGCGCCAGCTTCGGTCACTTCTTTCAGCTGCTGAGCGTTGGTCACGGTACCCGCACCCACAATAGCGTCCGGCACTTCTTTTGCGATAGCACGGATAGCGTCCATCGCACAGGCAGTACGCAGCGTCACTTCCAGTACGCGTACGCCACCAGCAACCAGCGCTTTCGCCATCGGTACAGCGTGCTCAAGCTTGTTAACCACGATTACCGGTACTACCGGGCCAGTGGTCAGGATTGCTTCTGCAGTTGTTTTCCAGTTTTTCATCAGAAATTTTCTCTCGCCAGATCTACAAAACGTGTCATCTTAAAAGGTAATACAGGTTGCGCCCTGCTCTGCGCCGGACAGTTTTTCCCGTAATGCGCCAAACAGTTCACGGCCTGTCCCCACGCGCGAAGCGCTCAGATCAGGAATATGCGGTTGGCGTGCGGCCAGTTCGGCTTCATCAACCAGCAGCGTCAGCTCGCCGGTCTGGCCATTGACGCGGATCATGTCGCCATCTCGCACTTTCGCCAGCAGGCCACCGTCATATGCTTCAGGGGTTACGTGGATCGCTGACGGCACTTTACCGGATGCACCGGACAGTCGTCCATCAGTGACTAACGCAATTTTGAAACAGCGGTCCAATAATACACCAAGTGGCGGCATAAGTTTATGTAATTCTGGCATGCCGTTCGCTTTTGGCCCTTGATGGCGCACAACAACCACGCAATCTTTATCCAATAAGCCAGCTTCGAAGGCTGGCAGCACATCGTGCTGACTTTCAAACACCACCGCTGGCGCTTCAATAATCTGGTTTTCAACCGGGACGGCTGAGGTTTTCATGACCGCGCGGCCCAGGTTGCCGCTCAGGACTTTGGTACCACCATGTTTAGAGAACGGCTTGTCGAAGGTGGCGATGATGTTGTCATCCAGCGAAGCCGTAGCGCCTTCGCGCCAGTCGAGCTTGCCTTCGTTCAGCCACGGCTCCATGGTGTAGTGAGAGAGACCGAAACCGGCTACCGTGTTTACGTCTTCATGCAGAAGACCGCCCTTCAGCAGTTCACGGACCAGCACAGGTACACCGCCCGCCGCCTGGAAGTGGTTGATATCCGCCGGGCCGTTCGGGTAGAGACGCGCCATCAGCGGCACGACTTCAGACAGGTCGGAGAAATCATCCCAGTTGATGATGATGCCCGCCGCGCGCGCCATCGCCACCAGGTGCATGGTGTGGTTGGTCGAACCGCCGGTTGCCAGCAGCGCCACGATACCGTTAACCACCACTTTTTCGTCGATCATCTTACCGAGCGGCATCCACTCGTTACCGTTACCGGTCATACGCGTCACCTGACGCGCAGCGGCAGCGGTCAGTTCTGCACGCAGCGGGGCATCCGGATGAACAAAAGAGGAGCCCGGTAGCTGCATGCCCATAAATTCGATCACCATCTGGTTGGTGTTGGCGGTACCGTAGAAAGTGCAGGTGCCCGGCGCGTGATAGGACGCGGCTTCGGACTCCAGCAGCGCATTACGATCCACTTTGCCTTCAGCATAAAGCTGACGAATGCGTACTTTTTCTTTGTTCGGCAGACCACTCGCCATCGGGCCCGATGGAATAAAGACGGAAGGCAGATGACCAAAGGAGAGCGCCGCCATGGCAAGCCCTGGGACGATTTTGTCACACACACCAAGGTACAGCGCGCCGTCAAACATATTATGAGACAGGCCTACCGCAGCAGACATCGCAATCACTTCGCGGCTCAGCAGAGAAAGCTCCATGCCGTCCTGCCCTTGGGTTACGCCGTCGCACATAGCCGGCACGCCGCCCGCGACCTGACCGACCGCATTCACGCTATGCAGCGCTTTACGGATCACATCCGGGTAGTGTTCATACGGCTGATGGGCAGAAAGCATGTCGTTATAGGAGGTAATGATCGCGATATTGTTACGCAGCATGCTCTTCAGCGATGCTTTATCGTCGGGCTGGCAGGCGGCAAAACCGTGCGCCAGATTACCGCAGGCCAGTTCAGAACGGTGAACCGTTTCAGTTTTGGCCTGATTGATACGCGCCAGGTAGGCTTCACGCGTGTCGCGCGAGCGTTCAATAATACGATTTGTTACCCGTAACATTACAGAGTTCATAAAGGCTCCTCAAATTTTTCTGTCCAGGCCGCTATCTTACACGGGTAAATCATTGGTCTGATTTATCGAAAATCACCGTATAGCGCAGCTCAGAGGCAAAGGTCTACCCGTAGTGTAATAAAAAAAGCCCCGGTGGTGAATCCACTCGGGGCTTAAATGAGCAAAAATAGCACTACATGCTGTGTTAGATCATGTTACCGGTAAAATAACCCTTCCGGATTATCGCGGTCCCTTATTCGAACTCGTTCCAGGAACGGCCGTCACGGGTGATCATCGCGACCGAAGCAACCGGTCCCCAGGTGCCAGCCTGGTATGGTTTAGGAGCGTCTTTATCGCTTGCCCATGCTTCAGTGATGGAGTCGACCCACTTCCAGGCCTCTTCCACTTCGTCGCGGCGAACGAACAGCGCCTGGATACCACGCATGGTTTCCAACAGCAGACGTTCATAGGCATCCGCCAGGTGAGTCTGATTAAAGGTCTCTGAGTAGCTCAGATCCAGCTTGGTCACCTGCAGGTTATGCTTGTGCTCCAGACCAGGAACCTTGTTAAGGATCTGAATATCCACGCCTTCATCCGGCTGCAGACGAATAGTCAGCTTGTTCTGCGGCAGTTCAGGCCAGGTTTCTTTGAACAGGTTCAGTTCTGGGTTTTTGAAGTAAACGACAACCTCAGAGCATTTGGTCGGCAGACGTTTGCCGGTACGCAGGTAGAACGGCACGCCTGCCCAACGCCAGTTATCAATATCCACGCGAATAGAAACGAAGGTTTCGGTGCTGCTGGATTTGTTAGCGCCCTCTTCTTCAAGGTAGCCTGGGACTTTCTGCCCCTGCGCGAACCCTGCGGTATACTGACCGCGCACGGTTTTATCACGAACGTTGCTGCGGTCGATGCGACGCAGCGACTTCAGCACTTTCACTTTCTCATCACGAATGCTGTCGGCGCTCAGATCGGACGGCGGAGCCATCGCAATCATGCACAGAATTTGCAGCAGGTGGTTTTGAATCATATCGCGCATCTGACCGGCCTGGTCGAAGTAACCCCAGCGGCCTTCAATCCCGACTTCCTCAGCAACGGTAATTTCCACGTGATCGATAGTGCGGTTATCCCAGTTGTTCACAAACAGAGAGTTGGCAAAGCGCAGCGCCAGCAGGTTCAGAACCGTTTCTTTACCCAGATAGTGGTCAATACGATAAACCTGGCACTCTTCAAAATATTCGCCCACCTGGTCATTAATCTCGCGGGAAGTTTCCAGCGAAGTGCCCAGCGGTTTTTCCATGACGACGCGCGCCGGTTTAGCGTTCAGCTTCGCTTCACCCAAGCCGCGGCAGATGGCGCCAAAGGTGCTTGGCGGCATAGCGAAGTAGTTGATGGTGGTGCGATTTTTTTGATCGAGCATCTCGCCAAGACGCGAAAATGCTGGCGCATCGTTGACATCGAGGTTGCAGAAGTCAAGGCGTGCGCTGAGGGTGTTCCACAAACCTTCATCAATCTTCTCTTTCATGAAGGTTTCGAGCGCTTCGCGGACAACCTTGGTGTATGCCGCTTTATCCCAGTCGGCACGGCCGACGCCGATAATCCGGGTGTCCGGATTAATCTGGCCAGCTTTTTCCAGCTGATACAGGGAAGGCAGCAATTTCCGGCGGGCCAAGTCGCCCTTCGCGCCGAAAATGACCAGATCGCATGCCTGGGCCGTTTGCGTTACCGCCATGTCATTCTCCTCAGTTTATATTCCCGGTTCTATGCCAGGCTATCTACCCGTCACCGTTCAGCTTTTGCCGAAAAGCGACGGATATCGTTGTAATTTTCTTACGGTGCACTGTACTGTGTTTACGAAATTGCCGAAACCCTTTAACGCCTTTCGCCGGCTCCGATCGCACAATTCGGAACCATTGCGGCTGCGGCATTAGGCAATCCGCCAGTTTTGTTCGTTCTTTCGCCTGAGCCTCGTCTGTTAAAATACGACGGTGATCATGTTATGAAAAAAAACAACATTTTTTGCTGTTCCTCTTCGCTTTTCACTCAGCTTCAGGGGTATATTCTTGCTAAAACGCCTGCAGATTTCACCCATTAATGGAATCGTTTCAATCTATGAGCAACTTGTCACGATGAACATGCTGGAAAGAATCCAGACCCAACTGGAAAACCTTAGCAAATCCGAGCGAAAAGTGGCGGAAGTTATTCTGGCCGCGCCAGAACAGGCAATCCATTCAAGCATTGCCGCACTCGCGCTTGAAGCTGAGGTCAGCGAACCCACCGTTAACCGCTTCTGCCGCAGTATGGAGACCCGGGGTTTCCCCGACTTCAAACTCCATCTTGCCCAAAGCCTGGCCAACGGTACACCGTATGTTAATCGTAATGTTGATGAAGATGACAGCGTTGAGGCTTATACGGCGAAAATTTTCGAGTCGGCCATGGCGAGCCTGGCACACGTTCGTCAGTCGCTCGATATGTCGGCGGTTAATCGTGCGGTAGACCTGCTAACGCAGGCCAAGAAAATTGCTTTCTTTGGCCTGGGTTCTTCCGCCGCCGTGGCGCATGACGCGATGAACAAGTTTTTTCGCTTTAACGTCCCGGTCATCTATTCTGATGACATCGTATTGCAACGTATGAGCTGTATGAATTGCAGCGACGATGACGTTGTGGTGCTGATTTCCCATACCGGCAGAACCAAAAGCCTGGTCGAGGTCGCCCAAGTGGCGAGGGAAAATGATGCTATGGTTATCGCCATCACCTCCGCCGGCACGCCGCTGGCCAGAGAAGCGACCCTCGCTATCACGCTGGACGTTCCCGAAGATACCGACATCTATATGCCGATGGTTTCCCGACTTGCGCAGCTAACCGTGATCGATGTCCTGGCAACTGGTTTTACCTTACGTCGAGGGGCGAAATTCAGGGATAACTTGAAGCGAGTCAAAGAAGCATTAAAGGAATCGCGGTTTGATAAAGAGCTTTCAGCACACAGCGATAATCACTAAAACCGATAATAACGGTGTATTCGATTTAAACATTCGGTAATGATTGATACCGGATCCCTGTTCACGCAACACCTGAGTTGTATTAGTCAACGGAGTATTACATGTCCAGAAGGCTTCGCAGAACCAAGATCGTCACCACGTTAGGCCCAGCAACCGACCGCGATAACAACCTCGAGAAGGTAATTTCCGCCGGTGCTAACGTCGTACGCATGAACTTCTCTCACGGTACGCCAGAAGATCATCAGCTACGCGCTGACAAAGTACGCGAAATCGCAGCAAAACTGGGCCGCCATGTAGCTATTCTTGGCGATCTGCAAGGACCAAAGATTCGCGTTTCTACCTTCAAAGAAGGTAAAGTTTTCCTCAATATCGGCGACAAATTCCTGCTCGATGCCAACCTCGGTAAAGGCGAAGGCGACAAAGAGAAAGTGGGCATCGACTATAAAGGTCTGCCTGCTGACGTCGTGCCGGGCGACATCCTACTGCTGGACGATGGCCGCGTACAGTTGAAAGTGTTGGAAATCCAGGGCATGAAGGTATTCACCGAAGTGACCGTCGGTGGCCCGCTGTCCAACAATAAAGGCATCAACAAGTTAGGCGGTGGCCTCTCGGCTGAAGCGCTGACCGATAAAGACAAAGCGGATATTCATACCGCGGCTAAAATTGGCGTTGATTACCTGGCCGTCTCCTTCCCGCGCTGCGGTGAAGACCTGAACTACGCTCGCCGTCTGGCGCGCGAAGCCGGCTGCGATGCCAAAATCGTCGCCAAAGTGGAACGTGCGGAAGCCGTGTGCAGCCAGGACGCGATGGATGACATCATTCTGGCCTCCGACGTCGTGATGGTTGCTCGTGGTGACCTCGGCGTTGAAATCGGCGACCCTGAGCTGGTCGGTATCCAGAAAGCGCTGATTCGTCGCGCTCGTCAGCTTAACCGCTCCGTGATCACCGCGACCCAGATGATGGAGTCGATGATCACCAACCCAATGCCAACCCGCGCAGAAGTCATGGACGTGGCGAACGCCGTGCTGGACGGTACCGATGCGGTGATGCTCTCAGCGGAAACCGCTGCGGGTCAGTACCCTTCTGAAACCGTTGCCGCCATGGCGCGCGTTTGCCTGGGTGCAGAAAAGATCCCAAGCATCAACGTTTCTAAACACCGTCTGGACGTGCAGTTCGACAACGTGGAAGAAGCCATTGCCATGTCGGCAATGTATGCGGCTAACCACCTGAAAGGCGTGACCGCCATCATCACCATGACCGAGTCTGGCCGTACCGCGCTGATGACCTCCCGTATCACCTCCGGGCTGCCTATCTTCGCGATGTCCCGCCATGAGCGTACGTTGAACCTGACAGCGCTGTATCGCGGCGTGACGCCAGTCTTCTTCGACAGCGAATGTGACGGCGTTGCGGCGGCACACGACGCGGTAAATCTGCTGCGTGATAAAGGCTATCTGATGTCTGGAGACCTGGTTATCGTTACCCAGGGCGACGTGATGAGCACCGTGGGTTCAACCAACACCACGCGTATTCTGACCGTTGAGTAAGTTATTCTCGCTATAAAAAAACCGGACAATGTCCGGTTTTTTTATCTGCGTAGCCGGCTAAGCGTCGTGTCGCCGGGCTACGGGGCTATTTCTTTTTCTTTGGATAGAGTTCTTTACGCTGATACGGCTCGGTTTCACCCGGCTTGCGCGTTTTCAGCAGCTTTAGGATCCACGTGTACTGCTCAGTATGCGGCCCAACGAAAATCTCCACCTCTTCGTTCATTCGACGCGCAATGGTGTTGTCATCCGCTTCCAGCAGGTCATCCATAGGCGGTCGGACCAGAATGGTCAGACGATGCGTTTTGCCATCATAAACCGGGAACAGCGGCACCACGCGCGCGCGGCACACCTTCATCAGACGGCCAATCGCCGGCAGCGTGGCTTTATAGGTAGCAAAGAAATCCACGAACTCGCTGTGCTCTGGGCCGTGATCCTGGTCCGGCAGATAGTAGCCCCAGTAGCCCTGACGGACGGACTGAATAAACGGCTTGATGCCGTCGTTACGGGCGTGCAGACGACCGCCAAAACGACGACGAACGGTGTTCCAGACGTAGTCGAAGACTTTGTTGCCCTGATTATGGAACATCGCCGCCATCTTCTGGCCCTGCGACGCCATCACCATTGCTGGAATATCAACGCCCCAGCCGTGCGGTACGAGGAAAATGACGTTTTCGCCATTGGCGCGGAGCTCATCGATAATCTCCTGCCCCTGCCAGTCGAGGCGCGGCAGAATTTTTTCCGGCCCTTTCAGCGCCAGCTCTGCCATCATAACCATTGCCTGCGGCGCGGTGGCAAACATCTCATCAATAATGGCTTCGCGCTCAGCTTCGCTTTTATCCGGGAAGCAGTACAGTAGATTGATCTGCGCGCGACGGCGAGCGCTGCGGCCAAATTTACCCGCCAGGCGACCGAGCTTACCCAAAATAGGGTCACGGATTTTTGCCGGTACGTAAGCAATCCCCGCAAATGCCAGTACGCCTAACCAGGCACCCCAGTATTGAGGATGGCGGAAAGATTTCTCAAACTCGGGAATGTATTCACTGTTATTTTTTTTCGTTTCCATGCCTATTCCGGGGTTGAATCATCGGTCAATGTGGATAATCAGATAGTGTAGCGAGGCCGGGTGCTTCGCACAAAAGAAAAAGCCGGTGCTGTAAAGGCACCGGCTCTGAACGGATACTTCTTAGGCGAAATTAGTCGAAACGCAGCTGCGGCAGCACTTCTTTCACCTGGGCCAGGTAATCGGTACGATCCGAACCGGTCAGCCCTTCGGTGCGTGGCAACTTCGCCGTCAGCGGGTTCACCGCCTGCTGGTTGATCCATACTTCATAGTGCAGGTGCGGGCCAGTAGAGCGACCAGTGTTACCGGAGAGCGCAATACGGTCACCACGTTTAACCTTCTGACCTGGTTTCACCAGCAGCTTACGCAGGTGCATATAGCGCGTGGTGTAGGTACGACCATGACGCACGGCTACATAGTAACCTGCTGCGCCACTGCGCTTCGCTACCACCACTTCACCGTCACCGACGGCCAGCACCGGCGTGCCTTGCGGCATCGCGAAGTCCACGCCGCGGTGCGGCGCTACGCGACCGGTTACCGGGTTCAGACGACGCGGGTTAAAGTTAGACGATACGCGGAACTGGCGCGCGGTTGGGAAGCGCAGGAAGCCCTTCGCCAGCCCGGTACCGTTACGGTCGTAGAACTTACCGTCTTCGGCGCGGATCGCGTAATAATCTTTACCGTCGGAACGCAAACGTACGCCCAGCAGTTGGCTCTGTTCACGCTTGCCGTTCAGCATTTCGCGTGACATCAGCACCGAGAACTCGTCGCCTTTTTTCAGCTTACGGAAGTCCATCTGCCACTGCATTGATTTAATCACCGCGCTGACTTCCGCGCTGGTTAAGCCGGCGTTGACGGCGCTGGTGACGAAACTTCCACCAACGGTACCTTTCACCAGGCTGTTAACCCAGTCGCCCTTCTGCAACTCGCTGCTCATTTTAAAACCATTAGCAACGCGATCGTAGGTACGGGTTTCGCGGCGCGACATCTCCCAGGTTAAACGCTGTAAATCACCATCGTCATTCAGCGTCCAGGAGAGCTGCTGCCCCACTTTCATATTTTTCAGATCTTTATCAACCGAGGCGAGCTGGCTGATATTCCCCATATCGATGCCGTACTGATTCAGAATGCTGCTCAGGGTATCGCCCGTGGATACCACATACTCATGCACGCCCGTTTCGTTATCGGCTTTATCGTCCAGCTCATCCTGAGGGATGGCTTCGTCTTCCTGCGCGGACTGATCAATCGGTTCGCTGGCCTCAGGCAGAAGCGAGCGAATTTCTTTTTTCTCCAGCTCAATCGTACGGACGACGGGGGATGAAGAGGTTGGATGGTAAACGTAAGGCCGCCAGACAGCGACGGCCAACGTGAGAACGGTGAGTGACCCCAGCATAACGCGGTGGGGCCGCGGCAAATTGTTAAATGCCAGAGCGACAGAGCGGGCTATCTGCTGCACGTATTCACTTCCTTACTTATCTCCTTTCAGGCAGCTCGCATACTGGGTCGCCAGTTGAGTAAGAAACGCCGGATAGCTCTCTTTACTCAGCTTAATGTTCGTGCCTAGAGGATCGAGCGTTCCCATGCGAACGCTGGTTCCCCGCGCAACTGATTCAACGACGGCGGGCCTGAATTGTGGCTCAGCAAAAACGCAGGTTGCTTTTTGCTCAACCAACTGTGTTCTTATTTGATGTAAACGCTGCGCACCAGGTTGAATTTCGGGGTTAACGGTGAAGTGCCCAAGCGGCGTCAAACCGTAGTGTTTTTCGTAATAGCCATAGGCATCATGAAAAACGAAGTACCCTTTTCCTTTTACCGGTGCCAGCTCGTTCGCCACCTGCTTATCGGTTGCGGCCAGATTGGCCTCAAAATCCTTCAGGTTGGCATCGAGCCGGGCTCGACTCTGGGGCATAAGTTCCACTAATTTGTCATGGATTGCAACCGCCGACAGCCGCGCTATCTCTGGGGAGAGCCACAGATGCATGTTGTACTCACCATGATGGTGATGCGCGTCACCTTTTTCGCCGTGAGCGTGGTCATGGTCATCTCCGTCACCGGCATCATGGTCATCGTCATCTGCCCCTTTCATGAGCAACGGTTTCACACCGTCAAGCTGAGCGATGGTGACTTTTTTATTGTCGGGAATGCTTTGCGATGACTTGTCCATAAATGCTTCCATTTCAGGACCAATCCATACGACTAAGTCCGCGTTCTGTAAGCGTTTTGCATCAGACGGACGTAGTGAATAATCATGTTCAGACGCACCGTCTGGCAGTAATACTTGCGTCTCAGTGACGCCATCTGCAATGGCTGAAGCAATAAAGCCTAACGGCTTGAGCGATGCTACAACGGCAGCATCAGCATGCTGTGCTGTCGTTCCCCAAAGTGCAGCGGATAAAGCTGCGAAAAGAAGCGTATTTTTCTGTAACATAATGCGTCTATTAATCGAAATGAATAAGTGAAGTGTGATATTATAACATTCACTATCTTGTGCAACCCCTAATTGCTATGACGAATCTTGTATCTCTGGAAAATGTCTCCGTCACCTTCGGCCAACGCCGGGTGCTCGCTGACGTCTCGCTGAATCTCAAGCCAGGCCGCATTCTGACGCTGCTTGGTCCGAATGGCGCGGGCAAATCAACGCTGGTACGCGTGGTGCTCGGCCTCGTAGCACCTAGCGAAGGTGTTGTCATCCGCGATAAACACCTGCGCATTGGTTATGTGCCGCAAAAGTTACACCTCGACGCCACATTGCCGCTGACCGTCAAGCGATTTTTACGTTTACATCCGGCGACGCGAAAAGAAGATATTCTGC
This sequence comes from uncultured Kluyvera sp., assembly GCF_902485085.1. Taxonomy (NCBI): domain Bacteria; kingdom Pseudomonadati; phylum Pseudomonadota; class Gammaproteobacteria; order Enterobacterales; family Enterobacteriaceae; genus Kluyvera; species uncultured Kluyvera sp. Next base: position 7,244 of record NZ_CABTJS010000105.1, on the reverse strand, counting down.
CCGCGCTGAAGCGCGTTCAGGCGGGACATCTGCAAGACGCCCCCATGCAGAAGCTTTCCGGCGGGGAAACCCAGCGCGTTCTGCTCGCGCGTGCGCTGCTGAATAAACCGCAGCTGCTGGTACTGGATGAACCGACTCAGGGCGTGGACGTTAACGGTCAGGTTGCGCTTTACGATCTCATCAACCAGCTTCGCCAGGAACTCGACTGCGCGGTACTGATGGTCTCGCACGATCTGCATCTGGTGATGGCGAAAACCGACGACGTGCTTTGCCTTAACCACCATATCTGCTGCTCCGGTACACCGGACGTGGTTTCTATGCATCCGGAATTTATCTCAATGTTTGGCCCTCGCGGTGCAGAACAGCTGGGTATTTACCGCCATCAGCATAATCATCGCCATGATTTACAGGGCCGTATCGTTCTACGTCGGGGAAATGGGCAGTCATGATTGAAATTTTACTTCCCGGCTGGCTTGCCGGAATGATGCTGGCGTGTGCTGCCGGCCCGCTTGGCTCGTTTGTTGTCTGGCGACGGATGTCCTATTTTGGCGATACGCTGGCGCACGCTTCTCTGCTGGGCGTGGCGTTTGGCCTGCTGCTGAACGTTAATCCATTCTATGCGGTTATCTTTGTGACGCTGCTGCTGGCGGGCGGTCTGGTGTGGCTGGAGAAACGCCCTCACCTCGCTGTGGACACCCTGCTGGGTATTATGGCGCACAGCGCGCTGTCGTTGGGCCTGGTGGTGGTCAGCCTGATGTCGAATATCCGCGTCGATCTGATGGCCTATCTGTTCGGCGACCTGCTGGCGGTTACGCCGCAGGATCTTATCTCCATTGCGCTGGGCGTGATGGTGGTGCTGGCGATTCTGTTCTGGCAGTGGCGCAATTTACTGTCGATGACCATCAGCCCGGATCTGGCCTTTGTCGACGGCGTGAAGCTGCAGCGGGTGAAGCTGCTGCTGATGCTGGTCACGGCACTCACCATTGGCGTGGCGATGAAGTTTGTCGGCGCGCTGATTATTACGTCGTTACTGATTATCCCGGCGGCCACGGCGCGTCGTTTCGCTCGCACGCCGGAGCAGATGGCGGGCGTCGCCGTTGGCGTGGGCATGATAGCGGTCACCGGTGGTTTAACATTCTCAGCGTTCTATGACACGCCTGCGGGTCCGTCGGTGGTGCTGTGTGCTGCCCTGTTGTTTATTTTCAGTATGATGAAAAAACAACCGAATGCCTAAATAAACGATAAACACCTCCATAGGAGGTGATTTGAAATCGGCTAAATAAATAAGCACCGATGATAGTACCGGTGCTTATTTTATTACTGGGTACAAGCTGCTAAATACAATTTGGCGCCCTGAACGTTTTTGCCGCCGTCAATATCAAGACACTTGAGAACACCATCGGAATCAACTTTTTTCAGCTGTCCGTTGATATAGTCCCAATTACTCACAACGGTATCATATTCGCGGATATAAATTTTACCGTCTAATGGTGTGTAAGCATAATTTGGATGCGCATCCAGTCGCAGTGCGCCATTCATCTCGAAAGTGACCTGACGAATATTTTGCATACCTGGATTAGAACCACATACTCCCATCGTTGCCTGCTGGAAAGCAACACCGGTCATACACAATGTTTGTCCGTTACTGGTATTTTGAAGTTGGTCATTTACCATTTTCCATGTCTGGGTTCCGGAAATAGCCGCATTCGCTACGCCAGACATCGCGACGATAGTCAGGGCAGCAATTGATAGGACGGTCATTGATTTCATTTTGTTACTCCTCATGTATTGATGAAATTGATTTATAGCATGGGGGTTTCGCTATAAATTCATCACAAATGAGCGAAATATCTAAAATGACATGGATGATAAATCTGATGAGGAAAATAATGGGTCAGGGTCACAGACGGAATATATCATTCCGTCTGCTCGTCATTACGGCATTTCCGGCGGCGTAATACCGAAGTGATTCCACGCCCGCGTCGTCGCCATACGGCCGCGCGGAGTGCGCTGCAAGAATCCCTGCTGAATCAGATACGGCTCCAGCACGTCTTCAATCGTTTCGCGCTCTTCCCCGATTGCCGCCGCGAGGTTATCCAACCCAACCGGCCCACCGAAGAATTTATCAATGACCGCAAGCAACAGCTTACGGTCCATATAGTCAAAGCCTTCCGCATCGACATTGAGCATATCCAGCGCCTGGGCGGCGATATCTGCCGAAATGGTACCGTCATGTTTCACTTCCGCAAAGTCTCGAACTCGGCGCAGCAGACGGTTGGCGATACGCGGCGTTCCGCGCGCACGACGAGCCACTTCCAGCGCACCATCATCGCTCATCTCCAGCCCCATAAAGCGCGCGCTGCGCCCCACGATATGCTGTAAATCTGGTACCTGATAAAACTCCAGGCGCTGCACGATGCCGAAGCGGTCACGCAGCGGTGACGTCAGAGAACCTGCGCGCGTGGTGGCGCCAATCAGGGTAAACGGCGGCAGGTCGATTTTAATCGACCGCGCAGCCGGGCCTTCCCCAATCATGATATCGAGCTGGTAATCTTCCATTGCTGGATAGAGCACCTCTTCCACCACCGGCGAAAGACGATGGATCTCATCGATAAACAGCACATCATGAGGTTCGAGGTTGGTCAGCATCGCCGCCAGATCGCCCGCTTTTTCCAGCACCGGGCCTGACGTGGTGCGCAGGTTTACGCCCATTTCGTTGGCAACGATATTGGCGAGCGTGGTCTTCCCAAGCCCCGGCGGGCCAAAAATAAGCAGGTGGTCAAGCGCGTCGCCGCGCAGCTTCGCCGCCTGGATAAAGATCTCCATCTGCGAACGAACATGCGGCTGACCGATATATTCGGCCAGTAACTTAGGACGGATGGCGCGATCCGCCACCTCTTCTGCCATGCTACTGCCTGACGAAATCAGGCGGTCTGCTTCAATCATCCTCTACCTCATAGCGCCGCGCGAAGCGCTTCGCGGATCAATGTTTCGCTGCTGGCATCCGAACGGGCAACTTTGCTCACCATTCGGCTGGCTTCCTGAGGTTTATAGCCCAGCGCCACCAGCGCAGCAACCGCTTCCTGCTCGGCGTCGTCGGCGCTCGGGCCCGCAGGAGACGTCAGCACCAGATCGGCGGCTGGCGTAAAGAGATCGCCATGCAGACCTTTAAAGCGATCTTTCATTTCGACAATAAGGCGTTCCGCCGTTTTCTTGCCGATGCCCGGCAGCTTAACCAGCGCCCCAAGCTCTTCGCGCTCTACCGCGTTGACGAACTGCTGCGCCGACATGCCGGAGAGAATGGCCAACGCCAGCTTCGGACCAACGCCGTTGGTCTTAATCAGCTCTTTAAACAGCGTACGTTCCTGCTTGTTATTAAAGCCGTATAGCAGCTGCGCGTCTTCACGGACGACAAAGTGGGTGAAAACAATCGCTTCCTGCCCGGCTTCCGGCAGCTCATAAAAGCAGGTCATTGGCATATGCACTTCATAGCCTACGCCGCCCGTCTCCAGAAGAACCAGCGGGGGTTGTTTTTCGAGAATGATGCCTCTGAGTCTGCCTATCACGTGACGCTCCTGCGTTAAGGGCTAAAAGAGTAATGTACTATCATAAAAAAAGGCTGGATATTTATCCAGCCTGATTTGTGATTATCGTAATCGTCCACGCGCTAAGTTCAGCCGGGTATCGCTCATTTGCATGGCGTTCTGGCTGACGTGGCAGTGGGTAATGGCGATAGCCAGCGCATCGGCGGCATCGGCCTGAGGGTTGGCGGGAAGCTTTAACAGCGTACGGACCATATGCTGAACCTGGCTTTTTTCCGCACTACCAATACCCACGACGGTCTGTTTCACCTGGCGGGCGGCGTACTCAAAAACCGGGAGTTCCTGATTGGTTGCGGCGACAATCGCTACCCCGCGCGCCTGTCCCAGCTTAAGCGCCGAGTCGGCGTTTTTCGCCATAAAAACCTGCTCAATAGCGAAATAGTCCGGCTGGAACTGGGTGATAATTTCCGTCACGCCTGCATAAATCAGCTTCAGGCGTGACGGAAGATCGTCAACCTTGGTGCGGATGCATCCGCTGCCAAGGTAGGTTAGCTGTCTGCCAACCTGGCGAATGACACCATAACCGGTGATGCGCGACCCCGGGTCAATGCCGAGAATAATAGACATCACGCACCTCCTGTCAGGTTGCGGAACAACCACCTCATTCTAAGGTTGCTGCAACCTCGTCAGAGATTTCGCCGTTGTGGTAGACTTCCTGAACGTCGTCACAGTCTTCCAGCATGTCGATGAGACGCATCAGTTTTGGTGCCGTTTCAGCATCCATGTCCGCTTTGGTGGACGGGATCATAGACACTTCTGCCGCGTCAGCCTTCAGGCCAGCCGCTTCCAGCGCGTCACGTACTTTACCCATTTCTTCCCACGCGGTGTACACGTCAATCGCGCCGTCGTCGAAGGTCACAACGTCTTCAGCACCAGCTTCCAGCGCCGCTTCCATGATGGTGTCTTCGTCGCCCTGCTCAAAGGAAATAATCCCTTTTTTGCTGAAAAGGTAAGCAACGGAACCGTCGGTACCGAGGTTGCCACCGGTTTTGCTGAACGCATGACGCACTTCAGCAACGGTACGGTTACGGTTGTCGGACAGACATTCGATCATCACCGCGGTGCCGCCAGGACCGTAACCTTCATAGATGATGGTTTCCATGTTGGAATCTTCATCACCGCCCACACCGCGCGCGATAGCACGGTTCAGGGTGTCACGCGTCATGTTGTTGGCCAGGGCTTTATCTACCGCAGCACGCAGACGTGGGTTCGCATCCGGATCGCCGCCGCCCAGTTTGGCCGCTGTCACCAGCTCACGAATGATCTTGGTGAAGATTTTGCCGCGCTTAGCATCCTGCGCCGCTTTACGATGTCTGGTGTTGGCCCATTTACTATGACCTGCCATAAAAATATCTCCAAAAAACTATGCCCTTTCAGGCAGCGTTAATGACAAATTCTTCAATCGCCTGCCGGTTGCTCCACGACTTGGTGAGCGCCGCCGCGGCGGGCGCATCGAGCCACTGGTAGGTCAGGTGCTCGGTGAACACAACCTCCCGCTCATGGGGCAGCGCAAGACAGAACCAGGATTCTGTATTGCGCTCAACGCCCGGCGCATAGCGATGACGTAAATGTTGAAAAATTTCAAACTCCACCGTGCGTTGACAGTCCATCAAGGTCAGTTGCTCAGAAACAACGTCTATAGTGACCTCTTCCTTTACTTCACGCATGGCGGCCTGCGACGCGGTTTCCCCCTCTTCCAGGCTGCCGGTAACCGACTGCCAGAAATCAGGGTCATCGCGTCGCTGCAGCATCAGCACCCGCTTACTGTCCTGGGCGTAAATCACCACCAGAATAGAGACGGGCCGCTTGAATGGCATGTTACTCGTTCTCCGCCGACGTTTTTGGCTCTTTCGCCACAACCTGAATACCCAGTTCGCCCAGAGATGCCGGATTTGCGAAGCTTGGCGCTTCGGTCATCAGACAGGCTGCCGCGGTGGTTTTCGGGAAGGCGATAACGTCACGGATGTTATCGGTGCCGGTCAGCAGCATGGTCAGACGGTCAAGACCGAATGCCAGACCCGCGTGCGGAGGCGTACCGTATTTCAGCGCGTCCAGCAGGAAGCCAAACTTCTCGCGCTGCTCTTGTTCGTTGATGCCGAGAATGCCGAACACGGTCTGCTGCATGTCACCACGGTGAATACGCACGGAACCGCCGCCCACTTCATAGCCGTTGATAACCATATCGTAGGCGTTTGCTACCGCGTCTTCCGGTGCCGCTTTCAGTTCTTCAGCGGTCATGTCTTTCGGCGACGTGAACGGGTGGTGCATTGCGGTCAGACCGCCTTCACCATCGTCTTCAAACATTGGGAAGTCGATAACCCACAGCGGTGCCCACATGTTTTCGTCGGTCAGGCTCAGGTCTTTACCCAGCTTCAGGCGCAGTGCGCCCATCGCGTCGGCAACCACTTTCTTGTTGTCAGCGCCGAAGAAGATCATGTCGCCGTCCTGCGCACCGGTGCGCTCAAGGATGGCTTCAATGATTTCTGGGGTCAGGAACTTAGCCACCGGGCTGGTGATACCTTCCACGCCTTTTGCACGTTCGGTCACTTTGATGTAAGCCAGGCCTTTCGCGCCGTAAATCTTCACGAAGTTGCCGTATTCATCAATCAGCTTACGAGTCAGCGCAGCACCACCCGGTACGCGCAGAGCCGCCACGCGACCTTTTGGATCGTTTGCCGGGCCGGAGAAGACCGCGAACTCAACGGACTTCAGCAAGTCAGCAACGTCAACCAGCTCCATTGGGTTACGCAGATCCGGTTTATCGGAACCGTAACGGCGTTCAGCTTCGGCGAAGGTCATAATCGGGAAGTCGCCCAGATCCACACCTTTGATTTCCAGCCACAGCTGACGCACCAGCGCTTCCATCACTTCACGCACCTGTGGTGCGGTCATGAAGGAGGTTTCGACGTCGATCTGGGTGAATTCAGGCTGACGGTCAGCGCGCAGGTCTTCGTCACGGAAGCATTTAACAATCTGATAGTAGCGGTCGAAGCCGGACATCATCAGCAGCTGTTTGAACAGCTGAGGAGACTGTGGCAGCGCGTAGAATTTACCTTTATGTACGCGAGACGGTACCAGGTAGTCGCGCGCGCCTTCCGGGGTCGCTTTGGTCAGCATCGGGGTTTCGATATCGAGGAAACCGTGATCGTCCATAAAGCGACGTACGAAGCTGGTGATTTTAGCGCGAGTTTTCAGGCGCTGAGCCATCTCTGGACGACGCAGGTCGAGGTAGCGGTACTTCAGACGCGCTTCTTCGGTGTTAACGTGGTTGGAGTCCAGCGGCAGTGATTCTGAACGGTTGATGATAACCAGGTCAGAAGCCAGAACTTCAATCGCACCGGTCGCCATATCCGCGTTGATGTTCTTTTCGTCACGCGCACGAACGGTGCCGGTAACCTGAATGCAGAACTCATTACGCAGTTCAGAGGCTAACTTCAAGGCATCCGCACGGTCCGGATCGAAGAACACCTGTACGATGCCTTCACGGTCGCGCATGTCGATAAAAATGAGGCTACCGAGATCACGACGGCGGTTGACCCAACCACACAGAGTCACCTGCTGCCCAACGTGGGACTGTCGAAGCTGTCCGCAATATTCTGTACGCATGAGATATCCCTTAACTTAGCCGTCGGCGGATTGTCG
>NZ_CABTJS010000104.1:0-4914 GCF_902485085.1 uncultured Kluyvera sp. | reverse complement strand
TGAGCCTGATCGCCGGTAATAAACAGCATCGGGCGCGGCGAGATGGTTTCAATATCGTTGAACGGATAGAAGTTCATAAACTTGCCAATACTGCTCAGCATCGGTTTCGTCGTCAGTTCCTCTTTCTGACCCTGTGGGGTATAGCCGCCGTGTTCGGTGCGGTAGAAATCAAAGAACTCGCGCTGAATATCCGGTGTGGAGTCATCCAGTTTGTTCACGGTGCCAGGGATATAAGCCGTCTCGCCGCCCTTAAACTCGGCTAACCGTTGCTCAATGGCTGACTGGATAAAGGCCTTACGTTGTTCTCCCGTCTGGGAATGATTAAGGCCATTACGGAACGCGCTCCCCATGTCATACATGCTGACCGTGGCAATGGCTTTCATACGCGGGTCAATCTTGGCGGCACTGATAACAAAACTTCCGCTGCCGCAGATACCCAGCACGCCAATGTTTTCTGGATCGACAAACGGCTGTGTGCTCAGATAATCAACCGCCGCGCTGAAATCATCTGTGTAGATTTCCGGTGAAATCAGGTGCCCCGGTTTGCCCTCGCTTTCTCCCCAGAAAGAGAGATCGATAGCCAGCGTGACAAAACCCTGCTCCGCCAGCTTCTGCGCATAGAGATTTGAACTCTGTTCCTTAACGGCTCCCATCGGGTGACCAACGACGATCGCCGGGTGTCGGGTGTTCTGGCTCATCGTTTTCGGGATAAACAGGTTGCCGACCACGGCCATCTGATACTGGTTTTTAAAGGTGACTTTTTGCTGCGTCACCTTATCGCTTTTATAAAAATTATCGGCCCCACGGGACATATCCGTCGCAGAGGAAGCAAATGCACTGATCAACAGCCCCAGCGCTAACGTAAATTTTTTCATGATGATCTCCTTATCATTAAGCCAGGGTGGCGTTATCAATGACAAACCGGTAATGCACATCGCCCCTGAGCATGCGCTCATAGGCATTGTTAATCTGGTCGGCGCGGATAAGCTCAATGTCGGCGACAATGCCGTGTTGGGCGCAGAAATCGAGCATCTCCTGCGTTTCAGGAATGCCGCCAATCATCGATCCGGCAATCGATCTGCGCTTCATGATAAGGCTGAACACTTCTGGCGAGCCATGCGGCGTGGCCGGCGCACCCACCAGGGTCATCGTGCCATCGCGTTTCAGCAGCGCAGTGAACACATCGAGGTTATGCGGCGCAGCAACGGTGTTGAGGATAAAATCGAAGCTCTTTGCATGGGCTTCCATTTCGCTGGCATGACGGGAGACCACCACCTCATCTGCACCAAGCGCTCTGGCGGCGTCACGTTTGGACTCAGACGTGGTAAAGGCCACGACATGCGCGCCCATGGCGTGCGCAAGCTTGATCCCCATATGCCCCAGTCCACCGATACCGACCACGCCGACCTTTTTGCCGGGGCCCGCCTGCCAGTGACGCAGCGGTGAGTACGTTGTGATCCCTGCGCACAGCAGCGGAGCCACGGCGGCTAGTTGCTCTTCTGGGTGAGTGACGCGCAGGACATAGCGCTCATGCACCACAATCTGCTGCGAATATCCGCCCAGCGTGTGGCCCGGCGCATCCGGCGTCGGGAAATTGTATGTCCCTGTCATATGGTCGCAGTAATTCTCCAGTCCGTCGTCACAGTCACTGCAGTGCCGGCAGCTGTCGACAATGCAGCCGACCCCCACCAGGTCCCCTGCACAAAAACCGGAGACGTGATCGCCAACGGCCACTACACGACCGACAATTTCATGTCCCGGTACGCAGGGATAGAGCGTTCCAGCCCATTCAGCGCGTACCTGGTGGATATCCGAATGGCAGACTCCGCAGTACGCGATATTAATCTGCACATCATGGGCACCGGGGGCGCGACGGGTGATATCCATCGGCTCCAGCGGCAGTGTGCCCGCATGGGCACCGTAAGCTTTAACTGTCATGGCATTACTCCTGGGTTTATGAATGGTCTGCGGCAGAAGTGTCTGCCCGCGAGGTCAGAAAGATCAGCACGGTTGCGATAATCAGCATCGCGGCGCTGGCCAGGAAGGTGCTCTGGTAGCCGTGATGGTCGAAAAGCAGGCCGCCCACCGTCGAACCGAGAGCAATGGACAGCTGCACCATCGCCACCATCAGTCCGCCGCCCGCTTCGGCATTCTGCGGGAAGGTACGCGGAACCCATGCCCACCATCCCACCGGCGCGGCAGTGGAAATCATCCCCCACAGCCCAAGCAGCGCCGTCACGATGGCTACCTGACTGCCGAAGGCAATCAGTGCCAGCGCGGTGATGGCCATCAGTACCGGGATGGCCATCAGGGTCGGGTAGAACCCGCGTTTCAACACCCGGCCAATCAGCGTAGTGCCGATGAAACCCGCGACACCAATAACCAGCAGGACCAGGGTCACCGTTGCGTCATCCACCCGCGTCACCGTCTCAAGGAAAGGCCTGATGTAGGTAAAGAGCGTGAATTGCCCCATAAAGAAGATCCCCACACCCAGCATGCCCAGCGTGACCACCCGGCGACGAAACAGCGTGAAAACGTTGCGGGAAGCCGCCGCCTGACGGGTGACCGACATGGAAGGCAGACTGAGTAATTGCCAGACAAACGCGATGATGGCGACCGGCACCAGGCAGAAGAAGGCGCCCCGCCAGCCAACAACCGATCCGAGCCAGCTGCCCAGAGGGGCAGCCACGACGGTAGCCAGAGCATTGCCGCTGTTGAAAATAGCCAGCGCCAGCGGAACACGATGTACTGGGACCAGACGCATTGCCGTCGCGGCCGACATCGACCAGAACCCGCCGACCACAATGCCAATCAGGGCCCTGCCCGCCATATAGGTCAGGTAATTGGGTGCCATCGCAATAACAGCACCGGAAATTGCCATAATGCAGGTCAGGCCGAGCAGCAGAGTTTTCCGGTTAAGCGTGCCTGCCAGCACGGAAATAAACAGGCTGGTTACCACTGCAAATGCCCCGGAAATAGCGATGCCCTGTCCGGCCATGCCTTCGGTGACACGAAGGGTCTGCGCCATCGGTGTCAGCAGGCTGACCGGCATGAATTCGGAGGCGATCAGGGCGAAGACGCACAGCGTCATGGCAAAGACACCACTCCAGTGCGCAGACTGTTTCCCGCTTCCGGTTTTTTTTCTGTTTTCGTCTGTCTTATTACTCATTCAGGGATTTCTTTTCAGTAGATAACATGAAGTCTGTGCCCCGGAGCTTTCAGCGCTGCAGGAAGAGCTGAAACGGCATACGGGGACGGGATAAGAGGGATAATCGCGGTACGGAAGGTGCTGCGGGTCAGTTGGCGACCCTGATCTGCACCGCAAGAGGTCCGTGGCGCTGCAGGACCGGCAGTCCGGAATCCACTTTCCCTAACGGGATCAGTGAACGGGCGTAAGCCCTGCCCCGGGCAAAAATCGCCAGGTTGCCCCAGGGCACGTAGTAAGTGATATCTCCGGCTTCCGGCGTCATGCCGTCCGGTGCCTGCACCGTGGAAAGCCTGCGCGGCAGGTAGCTTATACGCTCAATATCGTCATAGTCTTCCAGCGTCAGGCTGAGGGGAAGCAAAGACGCAAAGTCCCGGCCTGTCGGCGTATCAAAGAGGGTGGCGGTGGCGGTTTCTCCCTCCACAATGATCTCAATTTTCATAAGCGCCTCCTGCGCCACTCCCCAGTCGTTGTCACCCGCCATAGCGGACTGCGTGACGAAAAGCAGGCCGGCAAGGAGCAGCAGTGATGTTCTGCGGTAAGCGTTTTGCATAAGGGTTAGCGTTGACTTTTTCATCGCATTATTGTTACCAATATGCAGCGGGTTAACTAGCTAATGAATACTTAATACCCTTATAAGTAAAATTTAGAAATGGACCGGAAACGAGCATGGCCAGACGCAATCTCAACGACTTACTCTCTTTCGTCACCGTGGCGCGTGAGGGCAGCTTTACGCGCGCTGCCGCCCAGCTCGGCGTGACCCAGCCCGCACTGAGCCAGGCGATTTCCGGGCTGGAAGAGCGGATGCAAATCCGCCTGCTGACAAGGACCACGCGTAGTGTGTCAGTGACGGCTGCCGGGGAGCGCCTGCTGCAGTCTGTGGGACATCGTATTGATGAGATTGAAGCCGAGCTGGACATGCTGACGGCACTGCGTGATAAACCTGCCGGGACCGTCCGTATTACATGTGGACCTAATGTTCTGAAGACCACACTGCTGCCAAAGCTGACACCACTGTTACGCGAATATCCTGATATTCATATTGAGTTTGATGCCAACCACGGCTTCCGGGATATCGTTGCGGATCGTTTTGATGCCGGCGTGCGGCTCGGAGACACTATCGACAAAGATATGATAGCCGTACCCATTGGCCCGAAACTGCGCATGGCGGCTGTAGCTTCCCCTGAGTATTTCGCCCGGTGCGCCGCCCCTCAGACGCCACGCGATCTGATGCAACACTGCTGTATTAATGAGCGCATGGTTCAATCGGGGAAAATTTACGCCTGGGAGTTTGAGCAGGAAAACGGTAAATTTCACGTTCGGGTTGAAGGGCAACTGACGTTTAACACATCGGAACACGTCGTTGACGCAGCTCTTGCCGGACTGGGCATTGCCTTTTTACCTGAAGAGGAGTTCGGCACACATCTGCAGGAAGGAAAACTGATCCGCGTGCTTGAAGAATGGTGCCGTCCTTTTCCCGGCTACTATCTTTATTATCCCAGTCGTAAACAGCCTTCCCCAGCGTTTTCACTCGTTGTGGATGCGTTGCGTATTAACCGGAAAATTTAACGCTGAATTATCGGGCCAATATTTCAAGAACGGACGTGAACGTCCGCTTCACGCCCTGAGACATTCGACAAGTTTTTTATGGCTTCAGTAAGGGCGACTTTCGCGCTTCCAGTGCCAGCAAATATTTCGCTTCGTCGTAC
>NZ_CABTJS010000103.1:0-1683 GCF_902485085.1 uncultured Kluyvera sp. | reverse complement strand
TTACGCATTTTGGAAGCGGCGACCATCTCCATCGCTTTAGTGATCTTTTGCGTGTTCTGGACGCTTGCGATCTTACTACGTATCTCTTTTGCGCCGGCCATGAGCTTCTCCTCAATGCCTACGGCCTGCCCTAAGACAGGCCGTCAGACTTTACCAGGATTGGGTTGCTTTGAAGGAATCGAGGATGCCTTTCAGCTTGCCTTCGATTTCGTCGTTATAGCCACCGGACTGGTTGATCTCTTGCATCAACGGAGCGTGATCACGGTCAACGTAAGCCAGCAGAGCGGCTTCGAAGCTACCGATTTTCGCCAGTTCTACATCCGCCAGATAACCACGTTCTGCTGCGAACAGAACCAGAGACTGCTGCGCGACTGACATCGGCGCATACTGTTTCTGTTTCAGCAGTTCAGTTACTTTCTGACCATGGTCCAGCTGCTTACGGGTTGCATCGTCAAGGTCAGATGCGAACTGGGAGAACGCTGCCAGTTCACGATACTGTGCCAGAGCGGTACGGATACCACCGGACAGTTTTTTCATGATCTTGGTCTGAGCTGCACCACCAACACGGGATACGGAGATACCCGGGTTAACCGCAGGACGAATACCGGCGTTAAACAGGTTGGTTTCCAGGAAGATCTGACCATCGGTAATGGAAATTACGTTGGTCGGAACGAACGCAGAAACGTCACCCGCTTGGGTTTCGATAATCGGCAGAGCGGTCAGTGAACCGGTTTTCCCTTTCACTTCACCTTTGGTGAAGGCTTCAACGTATTCGGCGTTAACACGCGCAGCACGCTCCAGCAGACGGGAGTGGAGGTAGAATACATCGCCCGGGAATGCTTCACGTCCTGGTGGACGACGAAGCAGCAGGGAGATCTGACGGTATGCGACAGCCTGTTTAGACAGGTCATCGTAAATGATCAGCGCATCTTCGCCGCGGTCGCGGAAGTATTCGCCCATTGCGCAACCGGCATATGGCGCCAGGTATTGCAGTGCAGCGGATTCAGACGCGGTTGCCACAACAACGATGGTGTTAGCCAGCGCGCCGTGTTCTTCCAGTTTACGTACCACGTTAGAAATGGTGGACGCTTTCTGGCCGATAGCAACGTATACGCACTTGATGCCGGAATCACGTTGGTTGATGATGGCGTCGATTGCCAGCGCGGTTTTACCGGTCTGACGGTCGCCGATGATCAGTTCACGCTGACCACGACCGATTGGGATCATGGCATCAACGGATTTATAACCAGTCTGAACTGGCTGATCAACGGACTGACGTTCGATTACGCCAGGTGCGATAGCTTCAACGGCGGAGAAGCCGTCGTTGTCCAGCGCGCCTTTACCATCGATTGGTGCACCCAGGGTGTTAACCACACGGCCCAGCAGGCCACGGCCAACCGGAACTTCCAGGATACGACCAGTACACTTGACGGTCATGCCTTCGGCAAGGTCAGCGTACGGACCCATTACTACAGCACCTACGGAGTCGCGCTCCAGGTTCAGTGCGATAGCGTAACGGTTACCCGGCAGGGAAATCATTTCACCCTGCATACAATCGGCCAGGCCGTGGATGCGGATAACACCGTCACTTACAGAAACAATAGTACCTTCGTTGTGAGCTTCACTCACAACACTGAACTGAGCAATGCGCTGCTTGATCAGTTCGCTGATTTCGGTGGAATT
>NZ_CABTJS010000102.1:0-4884 GCF_902485085.1 uncultured Kluyvera sp. | reverse complement strand
ATACGTCTTCGATTGGCAGCAGGAACGGCTTATCGATAGCACGTTCTGGTTCCGGGATGTAAGAATCCAGGAAGCCAGCCAGTTCGATGATTTTCGCTTCCCACTCTGCGTCGCCTTCCAGCGCTTTCAGAGCAGAACCACGAACGATCGGAGTGTCGTCGCCCGGGAAATCGTACTGAGACAGAAGTTCACGCACTTCCATTTCTACCAGTTCCAGCAGCTCTTCGTCATCAACCATGTCGCATTTGTTCAGGAACACGATGATGTACGGAACGCCTACCTGACGACCCAGCAGGATGTGCTCACGAGTCTGCGGCATCGGGCCGTCAGTCGCAGCAACAACCAGGATCGCGCCATCCATCTGAGCAGCACCGGTGATCATGTTTTTAACATAGTCGGCGTGGCCCGGGCAGTCTACGTGCGCGTAGTGTCGAGTCGGGGTGTCATATTCAACGTGAGAAGTGTTGATGGTGATACCACGTGCTTTTTCTTCCGGCGCGTTATCGATCTGATCGAATGCGCGAGCAGCACCGCCGTAGGTTTTAGCCAGAACGGTAGTGATTGCAGCGGTCAGCGTTGTTTTACCATGGTCAACGTGGCCGATAGTACCGACGTTAACGTGCGGTTTAGTACGTTCAAATTTTTCTTTAGACATCGATTGTCCCTCTAAGACACGGATAAATCGGTGATATCACCACATCAACCAGGCAATATACCTGAGCTGTTGAATGCTTTTAAAAGTAAACAGAGAGAAACGGGAGGGAGAAGTGAAGTGGTGCTGATACCCAGAGTCGAACTGGGGACCTCACCCTTACCAAGGGTGCGCTCTACCAACTGAGCCATATCAGCACGTCTGGAGCGGGCAGCGGGAATCGAACCCGCATCATCAGCTTGGAAGGCTGAGGTAATAGCCATTATACGATGCCCGCATCCTAAAACTCGGCTACCCAGTTCTTTCTGTGCCAAAAAAAAGAGATTGCTCTCTTTTCTTTGTTTGAGTTCGTCATTTTACCGACCAACTCTGGCTTCGCAATGCTTAGCCGGAAAGTGGTGGTGGGGGAAGGATTCGAACCTTCGAAGTCTGTGACGGCAGATTTACAGTCTGCTCCCTTTGGCCGCTCGGGAACCCCACCAGGTACTTGATGGTGCCGACTACCGGAATCGAACTGGTGACCTACTGATTACAAGTCAGTTGCTCTACCTACTGAGCTAAGTCGGCATCAAGTAGCGCGCATTCTATGGAGACCTGCGGCGACATGCAACTAAAAATTTGCATAAAATGTTCTATCGCTCATGTTTTGTGCGTTCACGCGTAAAAACTCAGCAAAATGGTATTTTCGTGAACAAAAATAGCGCAATTCTCTCTATTCTCTGCGGCTTGCTGTTGCCATTTCAGGTCTAGTAGCGCCCGACTAGCTGTCGTCATTAGCGGCTTCGCTTCTTTACTATTCCCTATCACTTACGCTCGCCGGTTGCATTGGCAACAAACTCTGGGGTTTTCTCACGAAAGCACCACTCATTTGGATTTTTTCTTCTTTTTATAATCCATCTGGTGTTAACCTCCTGCCCATTGTCCTGATTAACTGAATGTGAAGCGTCGCGTGTTATCAGCGCGGCAGCCAGAACATGCTTATGAGAAAACAAGAGCAAACGTTAATGACACCTTATCTACAGTTCGATCGTAGCCAGTGGGCGGCGCTTCGCGATTCCGTGCCAATGACCCTGACTGAAGGCGAAATTACACGCTTAAAAGGTATCAACGAAGATCTGTCGCTAGAAGAAGTGGCGGAGATCTATTTGCCTTTGTCCCGTTTACTGAACTTCTATATTAGTTCTAACCTGCGCCGCCAGGCGGTGCTGGAACAATTCCTTGGCACCAACGGCCAGCGTATTCCTTATATCATCAGCATCGCCGGCAGCGTGGCGGTAGGTAAAAGCACAACCGCTCGTGTTCTCCAGGCGCTTCTCAGCCGCTGGCCAGAGCATCGTCGCGTTGAGCTCATTACCACCGATGGCTTCCTGCACCCTAATGAGGTGTTGAAAGAGCGCGGGTTGATGAAGAAGAAAGGCTTCCCAGAGTCTTATGATATGCATCGACTGGTGAAGTTTGTCTCTGACCTGAAGTCAGGAGTACCGGACGTGACGGCACCGGTTTATTCCCATCTTATTTATGATGTTATTCCTGATGGCGATAAAACGGTCACCCATCCAGATATACTCATTCTGGAGGGGCTCAATGTACTACAAAGCGGAATGGATTATCCTCACGACCCGCACCATGTATTTGTTTCCGATTTTGTTGATTTCTCTATTTATGTCGATGCTCCGGAGAAATTATTACAATCCTGGTATATCAATCGTTTCCTGAAATTCCGTGAAGGTGCCTTCACCGATCCAGATTCTTATTTCCATAACTATGCACAGCTTTCTAAAGAAGAGGCAATTAACGTTGCGACTTCATTGTGGAATGAGATTAACCTCAGGAATTTAAACGAAAATATCCTACCAACGCGTGAGCGCGCAAGTCTGATCCTGACAAAAAGCGCCAACCACTCTGTTGAGCAAGTTCGTCTTCGGAAATAATCGAGATAAAAGAAAAGGGAGCCGCGGCTCCCTTTTTTTATTCTGCGCTACGTAGCGAAATTTCGCCGCCCATCCAGGGTTTAATCACCCCTTCCTGCTCCAGTAATAAAGCACCTTGAGTATCGATCCCACGAGAAATACCAAATATCTCTTTATCACCGATAATTAATTTCACTGGACGGTTAATAAAGTTATCTAATTTATCCCAACGGGACAGATATGGGGCTAACCCCTCCTGTTCAAAGAGGTGCAGCGCGTCATGTAATTCATTGATCAACCTTGCCGCCAGGACATTGCGATCGATAACGATCCCCGCCTCCTGCAAGTTAATCCAACCCTGATTGATGACATCGTTTTCGACACGACGCATCACCAGGTTAATCCCAGCTCCAATGACAATTTGCGCAGCATCACCGGTTTTACCGGTCAGTTCCACCAGAATGCCGGCCAGTTTGCGGTCGTTGAGATAGAGGTCATTTGGCCACTTCACCCGAACCTTCTCGGCGCCCAAACTTTGTAATACTTCGGCCATGACAATACCGATAACCAAACTTAGGCCAATCGCTGCGGCAGGCCCCTGCTCCAGACGCCAGTACATGGACAAATAGAGGTTAGCGCCGAACGGGGAGAACCACTTACGGCCGCGGCGGCCTCGGCCAGCCTGCTGATATTCAGCCACACAGGCATCACCGGATTTCAATTCACCAATGCGATCGAGCAAATATTGGTTGGTAGAGTCAATCACCGGCAGTACAGCCACATCCCCGTAATCCACAGCACGTTGAATCCGCTCCGCTTCCAATAGCTGGATTGGCTCCGGCAGGCAGTAGCCCTTACCGGGAACGGTAAAGACATCAACACCCCAGTCGCGTAACGTCTGGATATGTTTGTTGATCGCCGCGCGGCTCATACCAAGCTTCTCCCCCAGCTGCTCTCCGGAGTGGAAATCACCATCGGCTAGCAAGGAAATGAGCGTTAATGGCACCGTATTATCTTTCATTTGATTACCTCAACCGCATTTACTTCACCTGTTTGTCCAATAAAGCGGACTTCAGGCTCAAGCCAGACGTTAAATTTGTCGCCCACCTGCTGGCGGACATGGTGTGCTAGCTTGACCACATCACAGCTCTGCGCGCTGTCGACGTTGACCAGTACCAGCGCTTGCTGTTGATGCACCGCAGCGCCTCCCTCAATATGGCCTTTCAACTGGCACTGATCGATAAGCCAGCCAGCTGCTAGCTTAACGCTGCCATCGGCCTGAGGATAATGTGGCGCTTTCGGGAAGTTTACCAGCAGCGCTTGCGCATACTCAGCACTAACGACTGGATTCTTAAAGAAGCTGCCTGCGTTGCCGTTGACCTTGGGGTCGGGTAGTTTAGTCATACGCATATGGCAAACGGAGTCGAATACTTCACGCGGGGTCACCGTTTCAGGGTCAAGACGCGTAAGATCTCCGTACGTTAACACGGGTTTCCACACTTTCGTGAGCCGGAATCCAACGGCAACAATAGCAAAGCGGTCCTGATAGGCGTGTTTGAAGATGCTGTCGCGGTAGCCGAATTGACAGTCCTTCGCACTAAGTCGTTTACGTTCACCGGTAGCAAGTTCGATGCAATCGACATATTCGCAGACTTGCTGCAGCTCAACACCATAGGCACCGATATTCTGAATCGGGGATGACCCGGCACAGCCAGGAATAAGCGCCAGATTTTCAAGGCCAGGCATGTTGTTATCCAGTGCATAGCGAACCAGATTATGCCAGTTCTCTCCCGCACCAACGTGCAGATGCCATGCATCAGCCGTTTCACTAACCTCAATACCTTTCAAGCGGTTAAGGATCACTGTACCGGAATAATCTTCCAGAAACAGGACGTTACTTCCTTCACCCAGGATCATAACTGGCAGCCCTTCACGGGTAGATTGCTGCCAGGCGCTCAGTAATTGTTGTTCGTTTTCAGCGCATACGATGTGCTTTGCACAGTGGTCAATGCCGAAGGTATTCAAGGGTTTTAGGGAATGGGTCATAGCTGCTTTCCTGATGCTAAATCGCCGATAGTTTACCGTATCTGCTCGGGGAAGGCTTGCTGTTATATAGAGGGAGAAAATATCAACGTAAGTATAAACAATAGGTAGGATAAGGCGTTTTCGCCGCCATCCGGCAGCGCGCTTTCCTTTCCCGCAGACGCAAAAAAGCCCATCCGTCAGGATGGGCTTCTTCACTGATTGATGCCTGGCAGTTCCCTACTCTCGCATGGGGAGACCCCACACTACCATCGGCGCTACGGCGTTTCACTTCTGAGT
>NZ_CABTJS010000101.1:0-1319 GCF_902485085.1 uncultured Kluyvera sp. | reverse complement strand
TTACGTTTTTCAGCTTCGGCGTTCTGCTGTTTACGGAACGCTTCCAGATCGGTGATATCGGTCTTATCGAAGTGAG
The DNA here is from genome assembly GCF_902485085.1 of uncultured Kluyvera sp. Lineage (NCBI taxonomy): Bacteria > Pseudomonadati > Pseudomonadota > Gammaproteobacteria > Enterobacterales > Enterobacteriaceae > Kluyvera > uncultured Kluyvera sp. The sequence goes on along the minus strand of NZ_CABTJS010000101.1, from coordinate 1,243 downwards.
TAACGTGCGGGATCATCACCCAGTTACGGCTCAGGTTAGCACCAGAGATTTTCTGGATACGGCCCAGTTCCACTTCTTCGATTTCACCAAACTTGCTGAAGTCGACTTTCGGCCAAGGCAGCATGCCCGGGATACCGCCGCCAGCGGCTGCCGCAGGTGCAGCTTCAGCGCGTTTAACGGCTTCTTTCACGTAAGCCTGAACGTCTTCGCGCAGGATACGGCCTTTACGACCCGTACCTTTCACTTTCGCCAGGTTAACGCCGAACTCGCGCGCCAGGCGACGAATCAGCGGAGTAGCGTGAACGTAAGCGTCGTTCTCAGCGAACTCAGTTTTACCTTCAGCCTTCGCAGCCGGTGCGGCAGCTGGTTTAGCAGCCTGAGCCGGAGCAGCAGGGGCTGGAGCCGCCGCGGCTGCCGGAGCAGCAGCAGGTGCTGCGCCTTCCACTTCGAAGACCATAATCAGAGAGCCGGTAGACACTTTGTCGCCGGTGCTGATTTTGATTTCTTTCACGGTACCCGCGAACGGAGCCGGAACTTCCATAGAAGCTTTGTCGCCTTCTACGGTGATCAGTGACTGCTCAGCGGCAACTTTGTCGCCCACTTTCACCATCACTTCGGTGACTTCAACTTCGTCACCGCCGATATCCGGAACGTGAACGTCTTTCGCGCCCGCTGCTGCTGCCGGAGCCGCCGCAGCTGGAGCTGCTGCCTGCTCCGGAGCGGCTGCTGGAGCGGCACCCGCCACTTCGAAGACCATGATCAGGGAGCCGGTAGACACTTTGTCGCCGGTGTTCACTTTGATCTCTTTCACGGTACCCGCGAACGGAGCCGGAACTTCCATAGAAGCTTTGTCGCCTTCTACGGTAATCAGAGACTGCTCAGCGGTCACGGTGTCGCCCACTTTCACCAGAATCTCGGTCACTTCAACTTCGTCACCGCCGATGTCTGGAACGTGTACGTCTTTTGCCGCTGCAGCAGCAGGTGCTGCCGCTGGAGCCGCTTCTTTCTTCTCTTCTGCCTTAGCAGGTGCAGCAGCTGCTGCACCGTCGGCGGAATCGAAAATCATGATCAGTTTGCCGGTCTCAGTTTTGTCGCCAACAGAGACTTTGATCTCTTTAACGATGCCAGCCTGAGGAGACGGAACTTCCATAGAGGCTTTGTCGCCTTCTACGGTGATCAGCGACTGTTCAGCTTCAACTTTGTCGCCTACTTTGACCAGGATCTCGGTGATTTCAACTTCATC
>NZ_CABTJS010000100.1:0-23483 GCF_902485085.1 uncultured Kluyvera sp. | reverse complement strand
TTAGCGTGGTGGTGATTATTATCCCACCGTGCGGGGCTGCACTTGGACGAGGAAAGGCTTAGAAATCAAGCCTTAACGAACTAAGACCCCCGCACCGAAAGGTCCGGGGGTTTTTTTATGACTAAAAAACAATAACGAGGAGCAGAGAATGACGAGTAGCACAAAATTCTGTTTCTTACGATCTAAGGCGGGGAACTAACTATGAATGGCGCACAGTGGGTGGTACATGCGTTGCGAGCGCAGGGAGTCGAAACGGTATTTGGGTATCCAGGTGGTGCCATTATGCCAGTTTACGACGCGCTGTATGACGGCGGCGTAGAGCACCTGCTGTGTCGACACGAGCAGGGAGCGGCGATGGCAGCCATTGGTTATGCCCGCTCTACCGGTAAAACCGGTGTCTGTATCGCCACTTCTGGCCCAGGGGCGACTAACCTGATCACCGGCCTGGCGGACGCGCTGCTCGACTCTGTTCCCGTTGTTGCTATCACTGGTCAGGTTGCTGCACCGTTTATCGGTACCGATGCCTTCCAGGAAGTGGACGTCCTCGGTTTGTCGCTGGCCTGCACCAAACACAGCTTCCTGGTGCAATCTCTGGAAGAGCTCCCGCGTGTGATTGCGGAAGCCTTTGAGGTGGCAAACTCAGGCCGTCCTGGCCCGGTTCTGGTTGATATCCCTAAAGATATTCAGATTGCACAAGGCGATTTGGACCCGTACTTCTCCACCGTAGAAAGCGATGACACCTTCCCGCACAGCGAAATGGCACTGGCGCAGCAGATGCTGGCCGAATCCCAGAAGCCAATGCTGTACGTCGGCGGCGGCGTGGGAATGGCGCAGGCGGTTCCGGCGCTGCGCGAATTTATGGCGGTCACGCAAATGCCGGCAACCTGCACGCTGAAAGGTCTGGGTGCCGTGCCTGCGGATTATCCGTACTACCTCGGCATGCTGGGTATGCACGGTACCAAAGCGGCCAACCTGGCGGTACAAGAGTGTGACCTGCTGATCGCCGTTGGCGCGCGCTTTGATGACCGCGTGACCGGCAAGCTGAACACCTTCGCGCCGCACGCCAAAGTTATTCATATGGATATCGACCCGGCAGAAATGAACAAATTGCGCCAGGTGCACGTTGCCCTGCAGGGTGACCTGAATGCACTGCTGCCCGCGCTGCAGCAGCCGCTGACGATCGGTGCCTGGTGCGAACATAATGCGGCGATGCGCGCCGAGCATGAATGGCGTTACGACCATCCGGGCGAGGCTATCTACGCGCCGCTGCTGCTGAAACAGCTCTCCGATCGTAAACCGGCGGAAAGTGTGGTGACGACTGACGTTGGTCAGCACCAAATGTGGTCCGCTCAGCACATGACCTACACCCGGCCGGAGAACTTCATCACCTCAAGCGGTTTAGGCACCATGGGCTTCGGTCTGCCAGCTGCCGTGGGTGCCCAGGTAGCGCGCCCGAACGATACGGTTATCTGTATCTCCGGTGACGGCTCTTTCATGATGAACGTACAGGAGCTGGGCACCGTAAAACGCAAGCAGTTACCGCTGAAGATCGTATTGCTCGACAACCAGCGGTTAGGGATGGTTCGACAATGGCAGCAGCTGTTCTTCCAGGAACGTTATAGCGAAACCACCCTGACCGATAACCCCGATTTCCTCACGCTGGCCAGCGCCTTCGGCATCCCTGGCCAACACATCACCCGTAAAGACCAGGTAGAAGCGGCACTCGACACCATGCTCGCAAGCGAAGGCCCGTACCTGCTTCATGTCTCAATCGACGAACTTGAGAATGTCTGGCCTCTGGTGCCGCCTGGCGCCAGCAACTCACAAATGCTGGAGAAATTATCATGATGCAACATCAGGTCAACGTGCAGGCCCGCTTCAACCCGGAAACCTTAGAACGCGTCTTACGTGTGGTTCGCCATCGCGGCTTTCAGATTTGCGCGATGAATATGGAAACGGCAAGCGATGCACAGAACATAAATATCGAATTGACCGTTGCCAGCCCACGGTCGGTCGACTTACTGTTTAGTCAATTAAATAAACTGGTGGACGTGGCCTCGGTTGCCGTTCAGCAGTGTACAAGCACATCACAACAACAGATTCGCGCCTGAGCGCAATAGGAAGAGAAATGACGACGAAAAAAGCGGATTACATCTGGTTCAACGGTGAGATGGTACGTTGGGAAGACGCGAAAGTACACGTTATGTCCCACGCGCTGCACTACGGCACCTCCGTGTTTGAAGGTATCCGATGCTACGATTCTCACAAAGGCCCGGTTGTCTTCCGCCACCGTGAGCACATGCAGCGCCTGCGTGACTCCGCCAAAATCTATCGCTTCCCGGTTTCTCAGAGCGTTGACGAACTGATGGAAGCCTGCCGTGAAGTGCTGCGTAAAAACAATCTGACCAGCGCCTATATCCGTCCGCTGGTCTTCGTGGGTGATGTGGGTATGGGCGTTAACCCGCCGGACGGTTACACAACCGACGTGATCATCGCGGCGTTCCCGTGGGGGGCTTATCTGGGCGCGGAAGCGCTGGATCAGGGGATCGATGCCATGGTCTCTTCCTGGAACCGTGCGGCACCGAACACCATCCCAACCGCGGCAAAAGCGGGCGGTAACTACCTCTCTTCACTGTTGGTTGGCAGCGAAGCGCGCCGCCACGGTTATCAGGAAGGTATCGCGCTGGACGTGAACGGCTTCCTGTCCGAAGGTGCGGGCGAAAACCTGTTCGAAGTGAAAGACGGCATTCTGTTTACCCCTCCATTTACCTCTTCTGCGCTGCCTGGTATTACCCGCGATGCGATCATCAAGCTGGCGAAAGATATCGGTATTGAAGTCCGCGAGCAGGTACTGTCTCGTGAATCCCTCTACCTGGCTGACGAAGTGTTCATGTCCGGTACCGCCGCTGAAATCACGCCGGTACGTAGCGTCGATGGTATCCAGGTAGGTGAAGGCCGCTGTGGCCCAGTGACTAAGCGCATTCAGCAAGCATTCTTTGGCCTCTTCACCGGTGAAACCGAAGATAAATGGGGCTGGTTGGATCAGGTTAATAACTAAGAATAAAAATGGGGTGGCACGCACCGCCCCATTCACGAGACAGAGACTGGGAGTACTAAAGCATGCCTAAATATCGTTCCGCCACTACCACCCACGGCCGCAACATGGCGGGCGCCCGCGCACTGTGGCGCGCCACCGGGATGACCGATGATGACTTCGGTAAACCGATTATCGCCGTCGTAAACTCGTTTACCCAGTTCGTGCCGGGCCACGTACACTTGCGCGACCTCGGTAAACTGGTTGCAGAGCAGATCGAAGCCTCCGGCGGCGTTGCCAAAGAATTCAACACCATTGCGGTGGATGATGGTATCGCCATGGGGCACGGGGGCATGCTTTATTCACTGCCGTCCCGTGAGCTGATTGCCGACTCCGTGGAGTACATGGTTAACGCGCACTGCGCCGATGCGATGGTTTGTATCTCCAACTGCGACAAAATCACCCCGGGGATGTTGATGGCTTCTTTGCGCCTGAACATTCCGGTTATCTTCGTTTCCGGCGGCCCGATGGAAGCCGGGAAAACCAAGCTCTCTGACAAAATCATCAAACTCGACCTGGTCGATGCGATGATTCAGGGCGCAGACCCGAAAGTATCTGACTCGCAGAGCGAGCAGGTAGAACGTTCCGCCTGTCCAACCTGCGGCTCTTGTTCCGGTATGTTCACCGCCAACTCGATGAACTGCCTGACCGAAGCGCTGGGTCTGTCGCAGCCGGGCAACGGCTCGCTGCTGGCCACCCACGCTGACCGTAAAGAACTGTTCCTCACCGCAGGCCAGCGCATCGTTGAGCTGACCAAACGCTACTACGAACAGGATGATGCCTCCGCGCTGCCGCGCAACATCGCGTGTAAAGAGGCGTTCGAGAACGCCATGACGCTGGATATCGCCATGGGCGGTTCCACCAACACCGTTCTGCACCTGCTGGCAGCGGCGCAGGAGGCCGAAATCGACTTCACCATGAGTGATATCGACAAGCTGTCTCGCAAGGTGCCGCAGCTGTGTAAAGTGGCGCCAAGTACCCAGAAATACCATATGGAAGATGTACACCGCGCCGGCGGCGTGCTGGGGATCCTCGGCGAGCTGGACCGCGCAGGCCTGCTGAACCGCAATGTGAAAAACGTTCTCGGTCTTTCACTGCCACAGACGCTGGAACAGTACGACATCACCGTTACCCAGGACGACGCGGTCAAAAAAATGTTCCGCGCAGGCCCAGCCGGTATCCGTACCACTCAAGCGTTCTCGCAGGATTGCCGCTGGGACACGCTGGATGACGACCGTGCCGAAGGCTGTATCCGTTCTCTGGAACACGCCTACAGCAAAGACGGTGGTCTGGCCGTGCTGTACGGTAACTTCGCGGAAAATGGCTGCATCGTGAAAACGGCAGGCGTTGATGACAGCATCCTCAAATTCACCGGCCCGGCCAAAGTGTACGAAAGCCAGGATGATGCGGTAGAAGCCATCCTCGGCGGCAAAGTGGTGGCAGGTGACGTGGTGGTGATTCGCTACGAAGGGCCGAAAGGCGGTCCGGGCATGCAGGAAATGCTCTACCCAACCACCTTCCTGAAATCAATGGGTCTTGGTAAAGCCTGCGCCTTGATTACCGACGGCCGCTTCTCTGGTGGTACGTCTGGCCTCTCTATCGGCCACGTTTCTCCGGAAGCAGCAAGCGGCGGTAATATTGCAATCATTGAAGATGGCGACATGATTGCCATCGACATTCCGAACCGTGGTATTCAGCTGCAACTGAGCGATGCAGAAATTGCCGCGCGTCGCGAAGCGCAGGAAGCCCGCGGCGAACAGGCGTGGACCCCGAAAAACCGTGAACGTCAGGTCTCCTTTGCCCTTCGCGCCTATGCCAGCTTGGCAACCAGCGCCGACAAAGGCGCCGTGCGCGATAAATCGAAACTGGGTGGCTAATCATGGCAGATTCACAACCCCTATCCGGCTCCCCTGAGGGGGCCGAGTACCTCAGAGCGGTGCTTCGCGCACCGGTCTACGAAGCGGTACAGGTGACGCCGCTGCAGAAAATGGAAAAGATCTCTTCGCGCCTTGATAACGTGATTCTGGTTAAACGCGAAGACCGCCAGCCGGTGCACAGCTTCAAGCTGCGCGGGGCTTACGCGATGATGGCGGGCCTGACGCCCGAGCAGAAATCGCACGGCGTGATCACCGCTTCCGCAGGCAACCATGCGCAGGGCGTGGCGTTCTCCTCCGCTCGTCTAGGTCTGAAATCGCTTATCGTCATGCCGGTAGCGACTGCCGACATCAAAGTGGATGCGGTACGCGGTTTTGGCGGCGAAGTGCTGCTGCACGGCGCGAACTTTGATGAAGCCAAAGCTAAAGCCATTGAACTGGCACAGCAGCAGGGATTTACCTGGGTTCCGCCGTTCGATCACCCGATGGTGATTGCCGGGCAGGGCACGCTGGCGCTCGAATTACTACAGCAAGATGCTCACCTCGACCGTGTGTTTGTGCCGGTCGGCGGCGGCGGTCTGGCGGCGGGCGTGGCGGTGCTGATTAAACAGCTAATGCCGCAAATCAAAGTGATTGCGGTGGAAGCAGAAGATTCAGCCTGCCTGAAAGCGGCGCTGGATGCCGGTCATCCGGTCGACCTGCCGCGCGTGGGCCTCTTTGCTGAAGGCGTGGCGGTGAAGCGCATCGGTGATGAAACTTTCCGTCTGTGCCAGGAGTATCTCGACGATATCGTCACCGTGGATAGCGACGCTATCTGCGCGGCGATGAAAGACCTGTTCGAAGATGTGCGCGCGGTGGCGGAGCCTTCCGGGGCGCTGGCGCTGGCGGGCATGAAAAAATACATCGCCCAGCACAACATTCGCGGTGAGCGTCTGGCGCACGTGCTGTCCGGTGCGAACGTTAACTTCCACGGCCTGCGCTACGTTTCCGAACGCTGCGAACTGGGGGAGCAGCGTGAAGCGCTGCTGGCGGTCACCATTCCAGAAGAGAAGGGCAGCTTCCTGAAGTTCTGCCAGCTGCTGGGCGGGCGCTCGGTCACTGAGTTCAACTACCGTTTTGCCGACGCGAAAAATGCCTGCATTTTTGTCGGTGTCCGTCTGAGCCGGGGTCTGGAAGAGCGCAAAGAGATTTTGCAGCTGCTCAACGAGGGCGGCTACAGCGTGGTCGATCTCTCCGACGATGAAATGGCGAAGCTGCATGTGCGCTATATGGTCGGCGGTCGTCCGTCTAAGCCGTTACAGGAACGTCTGTACAGCTTCGAGTTCCCGGAATCCCCGGGCGCGTTGCTGAAATTCCTGCATACCTTAGGTACGCACTGGAATATCTCTCTGTTCCACTATCGCAGCCACGGCACGGACTATGGTCGCGTACTGGCGGCGTTTGAGCTGGGCGAACATGAGCCCGATTTTGAAACGCGGCTCAATGAGCTGGGCTACGATTGCCACGACGAGACAAATAACCCGGCGTTCCGCTTCTTCCTGGCGGGTTAAGCGCCGCTTAGCGGGAGATAACCTATCCGGGTTATCTCCCAATCTCCTTTTATTTGCCATAACCCACCGAATTATTTCGTTGCCAACGAATTTCAACGATAAAAATGTGACGTAATTCATAATAAAACGCTCACCGCGTTGCGCCAGCCTGCGCACATCTTTTGGGGGCGATATTTGTCGCCCACTTGCTGCTCCTGAATTAACATTGTCTCTAGCTAATTCTTAGCGGTTAGAGAGGATATTCGGATGAGAACGGATATAATTGATGCCCCGCATAAAAGTGCGCAAGGATGTGAATATTTTACGCCTCAGCTCACATTTCTGGATAAACATTATAATAATTCCACTGATTTTTTTTCTTCGATATTTTTGCTGCTGAAAAAGCAAGGCTACGTCCAGGACTCTTTTCTTGACGCCATCATCGCCCGTGAAAAGGCATATCCTACCGCGCTGCCGACGCTGCCGGTGGCTATCGCGCTTCCTCATACCGACCCTCAGCACATTATTCGCCCCTTTATCTCCGTAACGCGGCTGTCTACGCCCATTGCCTGGCAAGAAATGGGCAATGATGACAACACGCTTTACGTTCATTTTATTGTTTTACTTGGCTTTGTTGACCACAGTAGCCACTTGACGGCGCTGCAAAAGCTCATGGACTGCCTTGCGGATGAAGAGGTTGTTCAGACCTTACGCGAAATAGACGATGTAGAAACCTTTCTCTGTACCCTCACATCAAGACTGCAATTAGATAAGGATTTATAAGATGAAAAAAGTCATTGTTGCATGTGGAAGCGGCGTTGCTACCTCACAAACGGTTGCCAGTAAAGTGACCCGCTTATTGAATGAACGCCAGCAGTCGCATATCAAAGTTGAAGTCATCGATCTGAAATCGCTTGATAGTCATATAAAAGATAGTGCGGCTTATATCGCCATTACCAAAGTTGATAAGCAATATCCTATCCCGGTAATTAACGGGATTGCCTTTCTGACCGGCATGGGAATGGAACAAGAATTACAAAAGGTCATTGATGCCTGTAAATAAGATGTAGCTCTTTAATCCGTATACTCGTCGTCTTTCAAGCTGCAGGTGCGTTGGCTGCGTTCTTTCACCCGAATCACTTACTAAAGTAAGCTCATCGGGATTCTCTCACTTGCCGCCTTCCCGCAACTCGAAAGCCATAGAGTATCTAATTATTTTAGTGGAGAAGTGCTATGGACTTTCTTGGTGTAGTTATAAATTATATTCTGAATTTAGGCGCACCGGTTTTTGTGCCCTTTATTATGTTATTAGCCGGGCTGGTGGTGCGGATGAAATTCCGCGATGCAGCTTCGGCAGCCATCACGCTTGGCGTTGCCTTCGTTGGGATGAGCATGCTGATTGGCTTCATGGTCGATGCCATCGGTGTTGCCGCGCAGACCATGATGAACCGTACCGGCCTTGAGTTAAGCATCGTCGATGGCGGCTGGACGACGATGGCCAATATCTCTTGGGCCTGGCCTTACGCGTTCGCCATGTTCCCGCTTCAGGTTGGCGTCAACATTGTGATGTTGATGCTGAACAAGACCAATACGTTCAACGCCGACCTCTGGAACGTGTGGGGGAAAATCTTTACCGCGTTTATCGTGGTGAGCGTTACCACCCCATTGTTTGGCCCGGTCTGGAGTCTGGTACTGGCGTTCATCATTGCTGCTTTCCAGATCATTATGGAACTGAACGCGGGAGATATTCACCAGCATCGTATCGAGAAGCTTACGGGGATCCCGGGAGTGACCTGTACGCACCGTATGGTCTTCTTTGGTGCCATCTATTACCCGTTCGATCTACTGCTGCGCAAAATCCCGGTCTGTAATAAACCGATGGATGCGAGCGCGCTGCGTGCCAAAGTCGGGGTTTTTGCTGAAAACCACATTATTGGCTTTATCCTGGGGATCCTGTTTGGGGTCATCGCGGGCTACAGCGTTGCGAAAACGTTGATGCTGGGCGTGCAGGCCTCGACGGCGCTGGTGCTGTTCCCGATGATTTCCAAGCTCTTTATGCAAGCGCTATCGCCAATCTCTGAAGCGATCAGCGACTATATGAACAAGAAATTCTCCGGGCGTAGGCTGTTCGTAGGTATTGACTGGCCGTTTATGGGCGGCGCGAGCGAAATCTGGTTTGCTATTATCGTCGCCATCCCGTTCACCCTGCTGTGGGCGCTGATTCTCCCAGGAAATAAGATCCTGCCGTTTGCTGGCATCATCAATATTGCGCTGATTGTTCCGGCCTATCTGGTGACGCGCGGTAATACGCTGCGTATGGTTATCCTGAGCATTATTGGCGTGCCGTTCTTCCTGTTTGTCGGCACACAGTTCGCGCCAATGATTACCGACCTTGGTTTGGCCACTAAAGCTATCACCATCCCGACGGGACAGCTGATTTCGAACAGCTCGATTGATGCCCCAGTCTTCACCTATGCCTTCTCCTTCCTGTTCAAATTCCTGGAAGGCAACTTCATCCCGCTGGTGTTTGCGCTGTGGTGGGGCTGCGGCTACTTCTTCTATTCCCGCGAACTGCGTCGTGAAAGCAATCTTGCGCAGCAGGAAGCCGAACAGCAGGCGAAGGTTCAGCAGGCGTAACGCTGGGTTTCATGTTCACGTCTGGCGGCAGGTGCCGCCGCCAGGCTTTTCATTGCAGGAGAGTTAGCATGGCTATGGATAAACGCGTGGTTGCAGTGTTGGATGCCATTGTGAACGATCCCGGTATCACGGGGACGAAGCTTGAAGCGCAGTTTTGCCTGACGCGCAAACAGTTGAGCTATACGTTGAAAAAGGTGAATGACTACCTGGAGTCGAACCACTTCGACCGGATCAACCGCCTGAAAACTGGGAAGCTGAATATTCCACGCCATGTGATTGAGCATTTTCGTCAGAATCAGACCTCGGAAACCGAGCACCGCTATCTCTACTCGGAAGAAGAACGCGGGCAGATGATTATCTTTATGCTGCTGACCCGCAATGAACGGCTGTCATTGTTACATCTCTCTTCTTCATTGGGCGTTAGCCAGAACACGATTATCAATGACCTGAAAAAAGTGCGTACCGAGGTTATCGAACACGGGCTGGAGATAAGCTATGACCGGGGCAACGGTTACCACATTCTGGGTGAGGAGCTGGAAAAACGCTATCTGTTGCTACACTGCCTGCGTCGGGTGCTGGAAATTCCGGTCGCCAAAAATATTATCGCCCACTACAACAATGTGATGAGCGACTATCTGGAAAAGGTTGGCAACGTTTTCAGTGAAATTGAAAAGCGATTCAAAATTCAGTTTACCGACCGCCAGCTTCAGGAGCTTATTTATTTTATCTGTTTTGTCCTGCATCGTATTGATTCGGAGAAAACCCTGATCAATATTCCGAGCAGCTACACCGATATTATTGGCAGCAGAGAATTTACGCTGATGCAGAGCGTTATCAGTAAAATCAATATCAATAGCGAGAATGAATTGGTTTTCCTGACGGCACTGATCCAAAGTTCGAATATTCAAAGTGTCGCCGATAAATATTTCCATCTTGATACGCTGCTGCTTGAAAGCGTGGTGGCGGTGGTCGACAATTTTGAGAAAATAAGCTGCGTCACCATCAAAGAGAAAAATGAGCTGATTGAAAAAATCTATCAGCACTGGAAACCAGCCTATTACCGTATTCGCTATCATCTGGCCAATACCAGCAGCGTTTACGATTTGGTGGTGAAAGAGTTCAGCCACCTGCACGAGATGGTTCGCCGGGCGGCGGTGCCGTTCGAGACGGTGCTGCACTGCGAAATTCCGGACGAAGAGATGGCGTTTTTAACGGTACTCTTTGGCGGCTGGCTGACCCGAGAAGGGGTTATCCATCAGATTAAGCTACAGAAAACGGCGGTGGTGGTGTGTGAAAACAGTGCGACGATTTCCACCTATTTGTTTCTGACGCTGCAGGTCCTTTTTCCGGAGCTGCACTTTACCGAAGTGATGTCACGGCGTGAGTTTGAGCGTTATACCGGACACTACGACGTGGTCTTCTCAACGACACATCTGAATACCAGCAAGATGGTGTTTGTGGTGAATCCGTCTATCAGCAGCATCCATAAGAGCGCGTTCCGCAATCATGTGATCGGCGCCCTACAGGGCGTAGACCCGAACATCATCCAGATAGAGCAACTGCTGCTTATCTTCGAACGCTTCGGTAATATCACTGACCATAAAGGGCTACAGCACGCGCTTGCCAACTACATCTATGATGAGAGCAGCGCCGCGAACGTGGTGGGTAATATTGAACCACCAACGCCGTCACTAACGGACCTACTGCATCGCGAACACGTTCAATTTATCACGTCACTGCCCGGCAGCTGGCAGCAGGCCATTACTCAGGCTTCAGCATCATTGCTGAAAAGTGGGGTGATTGAACCGCGCTATCTGCAAATTATGCTGGATAAAATTACCGATGAGCAGCCCTATATCATGCTGGCCGAGGGTGTGATTATTGCTCACGCGGGCGTCGATGATGGCGCGCTGGATACGGGGATGGCGCTATTGCGCCTGCCTTCTAAGATTGATTTCGCCGGTTATATGCAGGCCGATATTATTATAGTCCTGGCGACGAATAATCCACAAAAACATCTTAAGGCGCTCGCGCAATTAAATGAATTTCTCGAATTCTATGATGGCGGCAATATTATTCGCCGTGCACAGGATGAATATGTACTGATAAAAGACTTCGCCCGACATTCGTAATCATTAATTAAACGCCGTTGCAGCTTAAAAGCTGCAACGTTATTTCCCGGCAACTATTGTCGTGACATCGCTCGCCCCTATAACCGTATACAGGACAAATATTATGTTAGACATTCAGAAAAAACACGTCGTTGAAATGGCCAGAACTGCTCAGCAATGGGGACTGTGTAAACATAAAGCAGGTAATTCTAGCGTACGGGATAAAGAAACAGGGCTTATTTTGGTGACCCCCACTACAATCGACAAAATGCATTTAACGCCGCGCGATATTGTGGTGATGGACGTTGAAGCCAATGTGATTGAAAGCGAAGCGGGATTGCGCCCAACCAGCGAATGCCTGATGCATATCGAGATTTATAAAGCGCGCCCGGATGTGTTCGCGATTTCCCACACGCACTCCCTCTACGCGACCTCTTTTGCTGTGCTGAATAAGCCTATCCCGGCGGTAGTGTACGAGTGCGCGATTCTCAACCTGAAAGACGGGGTGATCCCAGTCGCACCGTACGGCCGCCCCGGCACACCGGCGCTTTCCGACAGCGTGATCGAACCTATCAAGCGTGCTGATGCCATCCTGATGGAAAAACACGGCGCAATCGGCGTGGATAAAGACCCGTATGAAGCAGTGCTGAAATCCGCTTATCTGGAGGAGATGGCGCAGATTTACTACCACGCGCTGGTGATTAACGGTGGTAAGGAGCCAGAATCTTTCTCCCCGGAGGAGCTACAACGCTGGGCCTACCCGTCACAGATCAAATTTGCCCGCTAATTGACGTGCCCGCCTGTTTGGGCGGGATATTCATGGAGAGAACGCATGAAAAAATTTCTGAATCAGGCGGAGGACTTTATCCCGGAGATGCTGGAAGGAATCTATCTGGCGCATCCCGATAAATTCCGCTTTGTGAAGGGGGATCTACACTGCCTTGCCACGGCGCGTCCGGTGCCCGGCAAGGTGGGGATTGTCACCGGCGGCGGTTCCGGGCATCTGCCGCTGTTCCTTGGCTACGTTGGGAAAGGGATGCTGGACGGTTGCGCCATTGGCGATGTGTTCCAGTCACCGTCGCCGGAGCAAATCCTGGCCGTTACGCAGGCGGTAGACGGCGGCGCGGGCGTGCTCTACCTGTACGGCAACTACAACGGCGATATTTTCAATTTTGACATGGCAGCGGAAATGGCCGACCTGGAAAGCGATATCCGCACCAGCACGGTCGTTGCCGCCGATGATTCCGCTGGTGCCTTGCCGAGCGGTAATGCCACCACGCGGCGCGGCGTGGCTGGGATTTTCCTCGTCTACAAATGTGCTGGCGCATCGGCGGCCAGAATGGATGATCTCGACACCGTTCAGCGTATTGCGCAGAAGGCCGGGGATCGCGTGCGGACGCTAGGCGTGGCGCTGTCGCCGTGCATCGTGCCGCGTATCGGCAAGCCAGGCTTTCATATTGGCGACAATGAGATGGAAATTGGCATGGGCATTCATGGTGAAAGCGGCATCCGCCGCGGGCCGCAGCTGAGTGCTAAAAATATTGCCGAAGAGATGATGTCCTGGCTGATTGCCGATTCTCCCTGCCAGCAGGGCGATGAAGTGGCGGTGCTGATAAACGGACTTGGTGCAACGCCGTTGGAAGAGCTGTACCTGATGTATCGCCACGTGCATCAGATTCTGGCGCAGAGCAGCATCCGTGTCTTCCGCGTGTGGGTGGGGGAATTCGCCACGGCGATGGAGATGACCGGCATGTCCATTAGCCTGATGCCGGTAGACGATGAGCTTAAGGCGCTGCTGAACGCGCAGGCCGACACGCCGATGTTCCGGCAGTTTCCTGCCTAAGGAGGCGCTATGACATTAAGCAGCGAGAGCTTACGGCCGCTCTTTACCGAGTGGGCACGGGTGATGCAGGGCAACAAGACAGTGCTGACTGAACTGGACAGCGTGGTAGGCGACGGCGATCTGGGCCTTACCATGAGCGATGGTTTTGCTGCGGCCTCGGACTATGCGCAGCACAGCGATGAACCAGACCTGGGGCGATTTTTCTATCTGGCGGGTAAAGCCATGGCCTCGGCGGTACCCTCAACGATGGGTACGCTGATGGCCTCCGGTCTGATGCAGGCGGGAAAAGTCTTTAAGGGGCGGGAGGCGATGACGCTGCGGGAAGCGGGTGATTTTTTCCAGGCCTGGTATGAAGGTGTACAACAGCGCGGCAAAGCACAGCCGGGCGAAAAGACCTTTCTTGATGGCATGGCCCCGGCACTGGTGGCGCTGCGTGGCCATGGCGACCCGCTTTGCGTGGCGCGAGAAGCGCTGCTAGCAGCGCAGCAGGGCGTGCAGCAGACCACCACGATGGTGGCGAAGCACGGGCGTGCGGCCATTCACGGCGAGCGGTCCCGTGCGTTCGTCGACCCGGGCGCGATGGTCGCCCAGCTTCTGATTCAGGGTTATTTTAACGTCGTTCAGGCTATGTACCCGGCAAACGGACAGTAAGTAAGGAACCGCAATTATGTTGAAAGAAGTGGTGAAAATCAGCAATCTGCACGGTATTCATGCGCGCCCGGCGGGCGTACTGGCAAAGGCATGCGCACAGTATCAGTCGCGGATCGAGATGATCTATGATGGCAAAACCATCAAAGGAAAAAGCATCATGAGCATTTTGGGTGCCGGGATCAAAGGGCGTGGCTCGCTTGAGATCATCTGCAGCGGCAGCGACGAGCAGGAGGCGATGGCGAAGCTGAAGGTGCTGTTCGCCGAAGGCTTTGGTTTCGATTAGCCTCACCAAAACCGCCGTTAGCGCGGCGGTTAATCATGCTTACCGATAATAGACATTAGCAAACAGGTCGCGGTTATCATCCCCTTCTTTGAAAAGGCCTGTGTAGGAACCTTCGGGTAACAGCAGCGCTGTCTCCGGGCCATTGAGCAAGGTGATGGTTTTGCGGCCTGCCGACAGGATTATGGGCGGAGTGAGTGCGATCCCATCCACGTTAATTTGTGCAGATACTGGCGCGCCGGTTTCGCTGTAAAGCTGATATCTTCCGGTTAGCGGCACCTTGAATACCGTCTGGCGGTTTACGTGCAGCCGTTGCCCTGCCATCCGGATATTCGGTGCCACCTGGACATAGCTGTTGTGGATGGCTTCGGCGATAACAGAATAGATCTTAGTTAATCGGTTGGACCATAAAATAACTTTCGGTGGGGATTGGGTTAGCACCTGCCAGGCTTCGGAGCCTTTCCCTTCCCGTAGCGTCTTTAATACATACCAGTTATCGAGCCATAGGGTTGTCGGTTCCAGCCTGTTGGGTAACATTCCTATACCATCAAAGTATTTTTCATCAGGCTTGAGCAATGCTTCTGCTCGGCTAACTATTTCAAGCTGCCGTACATTGTCAATTTTCAGGTAGCTGAGATTGGTAAAGTAGCTTGAAAGTAGGGCTAATGCGGTTATCGTCAGGAAAAATAACCTCAAAATCGGCCTACCGCTATGGGTGAGGATGTAATCTAGCGGGGTGAGAGACCAAAGCGATATAAAGGGTAGTGCCATAA
Organism: uncultured Kluyvera sp.; assembly: GCF_902485085.1. Lineage (NCBI taxonomy): Bacteria > Pseudomonadati > Pseudomonadota > Gammaproteobacteria > Enterobacterales > Enterobacteriaceae > Kluyvera > uncultured Kluyvera sp. The sequence continues at coordinate 8,691 of NZ_CABTJS010000100.1, read as the reverse complement.
TAAATACATAGGGCCATGGCTGGCTATGAGCGAACACCAGCGTGGTTATGACGAGCGAAAATATCAGCACGATACGTTTTTTTTCAGGTGAGACTCGAAAGCGTTTCACCGCGATTATCATGCCGCTAAAACAGAGTAGATAGAGAACCGTATTGTCTACCAGGGTTTGTAAGACATACGCGCGCAGTCCGTCATAGGCTTCGCTGCCGTTTACTGCTACTTCTACCGGGCCAAAAATCAAACCTTCAGCGATACGCAGCGGGTCGCTGCCGCCGAATATCAAACAATAGGCTAGTGCGGGAAGCATCCATCCAACGGTCAGGTAAAAACCGCGAACGATAGCCATGATGAAATCTTTGCGTAATGTAGCGTCCATCACTAAGCCAAGCCCTAGAGCCAGATTGAAGAACGCTGATTTTTGGGTAATCAAAAACGCCATCCCGCTGAGGATCCCGGCGATGATAATGCTTCTTGCGTTGAGGGTAGTGCTACGCAGTATCACCAGAACGGCAGCCAGAGCGAAAAACAGCGCCAGGGGCTCTGAGCGGGTGCGGAAGATGCGCTCCATAAAATTCGTAAAGCACAGTAACACCAGAACAATCAGCAGTGAACGTAAACGCTGTTCACCCAAGGCCCGCGCGCAGGCGTAAACCAGCAGTAGGGTTCCGCAGGCGAGCAGAGCCGTTTGCATTCTCCCGACAAGAATAATCGAGGTTGCGTTCCAACCAATCAGGTGAGCCAGTTTATAAAACACGGCAAAGCCTACGGCCTTTGGCGGTTGAATGGTATCGAATAGCCCATTGGCAAAATATTTGGCGTAACCAAGCTGGGCGAACTCATCCATGACCAGACGAATATGCCAGGCAAAAATGAAAATAAGCGCCACTTTAAAGGCGATACTCACGCCGAGAAGCAGTGTGGCGTTTCGTGGGTTGCCGCGAAGAAGGTGAAGACTGGATGTATCCATTTTATTCTCTTCCGGTTTGGTCCTTCGCCCTGACGGCATTTTGCGCCAGCCTGAGTATTTCCTGTGCCATGGTTTGCCAGCTATAGCGCTCCCTGGCGTAACGGATCATCGCTTCACGTTCGCGGTGGGTCAGCCGACAGCTATCTATTGCGGCAGAACAACGCTGCGCCGAACCCTTTGGATCGCTAAGGTCGATGTTCACGCCACGTAGCCAGCTTGCCGCCTCGGGGTCCGCTCTATGTGCCGGAGCGCCGCAGACAACCGGTAGCCCGCAGGCCATCGCTTCCTGAATAACGAGGGGATAGCCTTCACCGACGGTAGGCAATAGCAGCAAATCTGCGCCGCGATAAAGTTCCGCCAGCGCGTCGGGGGCCTGAACGCCAAGATCGTAAACGTTGTCCAACCCCCATTCTGCGGGTCTAAGTGGGCCGCTTCCGACCAGTAAGAACTGGCACTCCGGCCTGGCTGCTGCAAGGACGCGTAATACCGCCAATCCTTTCTTTTCAACGTAGCGACCAACGAAAAGTATGCGCTGGGCACAGGGAGGGAAATGGTAGTTTGCTGGTGGATTTCGTCCGGCTTCTATGGAGGTAGGGGGATAAAAAATGGCGCTATCAACGCCGTTAAACAGCAACCTATAGGGATAGCGTGCAGGCGTTCCGAGCAGGTCGTAACGTACCGTATCGCTAATAAAGATTCGGACATCAGCAGCCCATAGCATGGGGCGCGTAACGATCAGGTTTGCCAGTTGCATCAGCAGACGCAGCGAGAGGGATTTGAAAGGAATCGCAGCAATATGCTGAATCAAAACAACGGGTTTCCCGTGGAGCTTGGCCATTATCATGCCAAGGATTGACGTCACATAAAGCGCATCGTGGATCACCACCACGTCGCTTCGGCGTACGGCATCTCTCAGCGCATAAATGGCCGCGGGGCCGGGTAATGGCATGGGCAAACCGGTGAGTTTTTCCAGCGGGTCGACGCAGCGTAACGCGATGATTTTGATATCGCCGTCAGGTAAAGCATCGCCAGCGCTGGCCGCCCATTGTGGCATTGCGCCCAGGCGGGCGAACCGACGACACAAGTGCCCGGCAACGCGTTCAATTCCACCGCCGTGCGCTTCGTAGAAATGGCTTATCGTCAGGATATTCAAGGTAAAATCTTCTCCTGCCGCATTGTTATTTCCAGACGATTGGGGAGGATAAGGGCACATGCGTCTTACGGCCTGATGCGCTAATCGCCCAGCGACTAAGGAAAAAATTCAGCGCGATCATGCAGCACGAAGCTAGCGGCGCGGCTACAAGCATTGGAAATTCCAGCCAGTGATACCAAAACCAGGTGGTGGCATAAGCCAGTGGGATATTCAGCAGCATGCCGAGGGTATAGCGCCCAAAAGCAGACAGTGAGAATGGCTGTTTGAAGGTGAATGTGCTGTGCAATATATAGCCGATAATCACGGTGATAACGAAAGATAACAGGACGGCTAACCAGAGCGCCGCGTAGAAACGCTCCGCCGCAATCATGATGCCGTTATGTCCGAGGAAGCAGGTGCCAGAGACGCAGAGATAGGCAAAAGAGGTTCGAATTTTCATCGTAGCAGCCTTTGTTGAGACAAGAAGGCTGCTGATAAGGGAGAGGCGATGACCTTTCCCCCTTTCATACCGCTGACCCTTTTGTTGATATCTCTGAAACCTGTCGGTTCAGGATATCCAGCAGCAGCTGCAGTACGAATCCGGCCAGCACCATTAACACACCAGCGATACAAACGGTGCTGATGATAAAAACAGCATGTACCGACTGCTCCATTGAACCGCGGGTAAAAAGCCATTGAAAAGCCAAAAGGAGGTCGGCGCAAAAACCCGATATGGCAAGAGCCGATCCGCCGAAAACCAGCCATTCCAGAGGGTGCGATCGCCTCAACCAGCCAATCATCGGACTTTGTGCAACCGGGTGGTAAATGGCGATAGCGACCTTCGCTAGCACGCCTAGCAGAATTGAGATAAGACCAATCAAGGTTGACATGGTCGCCAGGGCCACGAAATGAATACCAAAATAGTAGCCGTTGATTTCGATGGGGCCTGTGGCAAGCAGCGCAAGGCCGATAATTCCGAGCAGCAGCAGCGTCATCCCTGGGGCCAAATATAGCCTATCCGGAGCATGGGCAATGAGAAGGCGCAAGTGCCGCCAGCCATCGCGAAACGAGCGTAAATGAGGCGGGCGGTTGCGTTTGTCCGGATAGAGCTTGATCGGCACTTCACGGATGGTGAGGCCCGCACGATGCGCGTTGATGATCATTTCGGAGGCAAATTCCATTCCGGTCGCGTGGGCAGATATCTTCTGGAATGCCTCGCGGGTAAAGGCCCGCATCCCGCAGTGAAAATCACGAATGGGAGAGTGGTAAAGCAGCCGGGCGATGCCTGAGAGCAGCGGGTTACCCAGATAGCGATGCAGAGGAGGCATGGCTCCTGGTTCTATTCCTCCGGCAAATCGATTACCCATCACGAAGTCTGCGCCGCTTTCCAGTGCATCGACAAAAATATCAATCTGGCTCCAGTCGTAGGAGTCATCGGCATCGGCCATGATGAGATACTTACCCTTTGCCGCTCCGGCCGCCGCGCTTATTGCTGCACCATAGCCTTTGACGGGCTGGTGGATGACCCGGGCGCCCAGTGATTTTGCAATTTCAACGGATTTGTCCGTTGAACCATTATCCCCCACGATAACTTCACCCTGAATACCTCGACGGTTAAAGGCTGCCATTATTTTATTAATGCAGATGGCAAGCGTCATTTCTTCATTCAGACATGGAATGATTGCTGATATAAATGGGCGTGGAACAGATGAAGCTATGTCTTTGGAGGCTGAAATGGTCAGTTCCGGAATATATTTAAATGGCTCTGATAAAATACTCGAATGGTCCGGCCGATGTAGATTTGCTGTGTGCATAATATTAAGCTCCAATCCATGAGCATGATTCAGAGCCCATCCTAATGAGCCACTCTATTCGCAACTTTAACCAAAAGGCACTCGCACAAAGCCGGTGGGGCTTTAAAGCCCTGCGAAGTACGTATGCGCCCATGTTTAAACTGGCTGCAATAATAATGTCTATTAGGATAGGCTCTAACTATTTAATGGAAGTATTTCTTTTAATTCATACTGTAAATCAATATGCGGAAATATAATCTATCCACTGATATATTATTTAATTGAATGGTATTTATTAATTTCATTCAATTCTTAACTGATATTATATATTTGAAACTGGATTGAATCGTACAGGAGTGGCCGTTATTAAGTCCAGATTTTATTAGTTAAAAACCCTGGCTTTCGGCCAGGGTTTTATCAGTCGTCTGCTTTTGTTACTGCGGCAGAAAATTACAGCGTGATCACGTCGAATTCAACTTCGGTGTTCACGTCAGCGTCGTAATCCACGCCGTCGAGGCCAAAACCGAACAGGTTCAGGAATTCCTGCTTGTAGCCTGCATAATCGGTTTCTTGCGCCAGGTTTTCGGTGGTGATCAGCGGCCACAGGTCGCGACATGCCTGCTGAATGTCTTCACGCAGTTCCCAGTCATCCATACGGATACGCTGGTTGTCATCAAGCGCCACTTTATCGCCGTACAGGCTGGTGGTCATCAGACGGTTGATCTGTTCGATACAACCTTCGTGAATCCCCTGTGCTTTCATCAGCTTGAAGACCATGGAGATGTACAGCGGCATCACTGGAATGGCGGAAGACGCCTGAGTGATAACGGACTTCAGTACCGCAACGTTCGCGGAACCGTTCAGCGGAGCCAGCTGGTTACGCAGTTCGCCTGCGGCGCGATCGAGGTCTTCTTTCGCTTTGCCCAGCGCGCCGTGCCAGTAGATTGGCCAGGTCAGGTCGGTACCGATGTAGGAGTAGGCTACGGTTTTTACGCCGTCAGCCAGCACGCCAGCTTCGCTCAGCGCACCCATCCACAGTTCCCAGTCTTCGCCGCCCATTACGGTAACGGTGTTCTGCACTTCTTCTTCGGTTGCCGGCTCAATGCTGGCGGTGATGATCTGATCTTTGTTGGTATCAATCGCTTTAGAGGTGTAAACCTCGCCGATTGGCTTCAGCGCAGAACGAACAATTTCACCAGTTTTTGGCATTTTACGCACTGGAGAAGCCAGTGAGTAAACGACCAGGTCGATCTGACCCAGATCTTCTTTGATCAGCTTGATAACTTCATCGCGGCATTCGTCAGAGAACGCGTCGCCGTTGATGCTTTTGGCGTACAGACCTTCACGCTTTGCTGCTTCATCGAAAGCGGCAGAGTTATACCAGCCCGCGGAACCCGGTTTGGTGTCCGTGCCTGGTTTTTCGAAAAATACGCCGATAGTGGCGGCACCGCTGCCAAACGCTGCGGAAATTCTGGATGCAAGGCCGTAACCGGTGGAAGCACCGATCACCAGCACGCGGGAAGGACCGTTCTCGATTTTCCCGTTTTGCTTAACGTACTCGATCTGTTTTTCCACGTTGACTTTACAGCCAGTCGGATGGGTCGTTGTACAGATGAATCCACGAATTTTTGGTTTGATTATCATAATGATGGCTAATTAAGTTTGTATTTTCGCTGTCAAGTGCGCAATGACACCGTCTGTTCTGGCTTGCTTAACGCGATGGTTAACAAGCCCCCCACTACAATGGATCGCGACATTATACAGAAAAGGAGCGCCAATACTGAATCTACCACTGATTTTAGCCGTCAGATGCCGGACCGCAGGACAGAAAAGGGCCATGCGTAAACATGGCTCCTGTGGAGGTTGTGCGCTATTGCAGGTTAGTTCTGGTGAGCAAACTCCGCCATAAACTGCAGGATCAGCGCCATCGACACTGCACCAGGGTCGCAGTGACCAATGGCCCGCTCACCCAGATTTTTCGCCCGCCCAAAGCGGGCAACCATGGCGCTGGTGCCTTCTGCGCCTGCCATGGCTGCCTGTGCGCAGTGGGTGAGCGCTTTCGGCAGTGGTAGTGCGATATCTGCTTTGGCCTGTTCGGCGGCGGCGGCCAGTGCATCCACCATTGTTTTATCTCCCGGCTCGGCACCGCCGCGTTGGTGGATGGCCTGCATGCCAATTTCTAGCCACTCGGCGAGGGTCGCGGCATTCAGCGCTGCGCGCCCCGCCAACGCTTTCCCCCCAGCGCGGAAAAGAGTGCCGAAAATGGCCCCAGACGCGCCGCCCATGCTGGTCATCAGGCGAGTACCGCTTTGCAGCAGAGCATCACCAATATCAGTGGCGGTAAATTCTGGTGCGGCGAGCAGCGTGTTAAGCGCGGTAAAGCCGCGTTTAATACCGATACCGTGGTCGCCATCGCCAATAACCTGGTCAAGCGCGGTCAGCCTCGGTTCGCTGGCGATCATCCCCTCAGAAACGTACTGCAGGCAGGCGATAAATTGTGTGGTGTTCATCTTAGTTTCTCCAGCCGAGGGTGCGGATTGGATGGTCATATAGGCGCTGCATCTCGTCGTCCAACCGCAGCATGCTCAGGGAAAAACCGGACATTTCCAGCGAGGTACAGAAGTGACCGACCTGTACGTCATAGGTCTTGATGCCGCGCGCCGTTAGCGCTATGCCGACTTTGCGGGTGACTACCATTAGCTCGGTGTTGCTTAGTGCGCCGAGGTTGTTGACGCTCACGCATACGCTGTCGCCCTGTGCGAAAGGTAGGTCGTTGCACAGACGTTCAATCATCATCTCGACCAGCTCATCAGACTGCGGCATTGGAATACGGCACAGCCCTGGCTCACCGTGAATGCCAATACCCAGTTCGATTTCGTTATCGGCCAGCGTGAAGTTAAAGGCGTCGGCCTGCGGCAGCGCGCACCCGCTCAATGCGACACCAATGGTGCGGGTGTTACGGTTGGCTTTTTTCGCCAGCGCTTCCAGCTCAGACAAGCCGTAGTGCTCGAACTGAGCCGCGGCACCGGCAAGCTTATATAAAAATGCCAGCCCGCCGACCCCGCGGCGGTCGGACATTCTTTCCGGTGGCGCGGAGGCAATATCATCCGTGGCGCGCACGGTGCGACACTCAATGCCTTCTTCTGCAAGGATTTCAGCCGCGATATCAAAGTTCATGCCGTCGCCGGAGTAGTTGCCGTAGAGGAACAGCACGCCGTTGCCCTGATGAACAGCCCGACTGGCTTCAATGATTTGGTCGGGAGAGGGGGAGGTGAAGACTTCGCCCAGCGCGCAGGCATCGATGCCGCCTTCGCCGACGAACCCGGCAAACGTCGGCTCATGGCCGCTGCCGCCGCCGCTGACGATAACGGTCTGGCCATTCTGTGCCATCGTACGATAAACCGCGCAGTAGTTCGGCAGGGCGTGGATCTTTCCGCGCCCGGCGTACACCAACCCTTCCATGATTTCGCTACGAATATTATCGGTGTTGTTGAAGATCTTTTTGGGTTTCTGCATCGTCACTCCCTCTTGTAAGGTCCGGTTTCTTTAGTGACGATTTTACCTGCGGAGCTTGTTTACACCTGGCACCTTTGATACCAATTAATCTCCCGAACCAGGGGCATGACTGGGGGCTGAATGTATCAATGCTATTCGGCGATTTTGCGTTCTAACACAATCTTCCAGAATGCATCCACCAATGGTTCATGTAGCCGCTTTTTCTGCACGCAGACGCCTAGCTCGAACGGGGTCTTCTCATCGCTGCGCTCTAAAATCATCACGCGGTTACGCACCGGCTCCGGGCTATTTTCCAGCACGATTTCGGGAATCAGCGCCACGCCACAGCCCAGCGCCACCATCGACACCATCGCCTCGTGGCCACCCACGGTGGCGTAAATCGACGGGTTGCTGATTTTATGGCGACGGAACCACAGCTCAATGCGGCGACGCACCGGCCCCTGGTCGGCCATGATAAACGGCACCGTTGACCAGTCTGGCTCATCCACCGAAATCTGGTTGCGTACCGGGCAGGGCAGCGCTGGGGCAATCAGCACCACGGCCAAATTTTCCAGCATGGAAAATGCCACCGCGCCGGGCAATGTCTCGGGCTTGCCGGCAATTGCCAGATCTGCCTCGCCGGTGACGACTTTTTCCATTGCATCGGCCGCGTCACCGGTGGTGAGCTTGATTTCAACCGAAGGATGCTCGGCGCGAAAACGGTCGAGGATTGGCGGTAGGTGGCTATAAGCCGCGGTAACCGAGCAGAAGATATGCAGCTCGCCGGAAAGAGACGGCCCCTGCTGATCGAGGGTATGGCGCAGCTGCTGATACTGTAACAGCGTCTGCTGGGCAAATACGCGCAGCTCCTCACCGGCTTCGGTGAGCGTCACCGTGCGGTTGTCGCGAACAAACAGCGGCTGGCCGAGGTCTTCTTCAAGGCGCTGAATCTGCCGGGAGAGCGTGGAGGGGCTGACGTGCATCGCCCGTGCGCTGCGGCCAAAATGGCGGCTTTCCGCCAGATGCAGGAAGGTTTTCAGATCGCGTAAATCCACAGACGAGTCTCCGGTTTTCAACGTTGCATAAATTGCAATGTTACGTTGTGAATATATCAATTTCCGCAATAAATTTCCTGTTGTAATGTGGGTTCATTCTCGCTGAAACGCGAACCGAACAATAAGACACACAACATCACGGAGTACACCATCATGGCTAACTACTTTAATACACTGAATCTGCGTCAGCAGCTGGCTCAGCTGGGCAAATGTCGCTTCATGGGCCGCGAAGAATTCGCCGACGGCGCA
>NZ_CABTJS010000099.1:0-1361 GCF_902485085.1 uncultured Kluyvera sp. | reverse complement strand
TTAGGTTTTAATCCTGTGGATTATTTACCACGGGCTTCAATAACGGCCTGAGCAACGTTGTTCGGCGCATCGTCGTACTTCAGGAACTCCATGGAGTAAGAAGCACGGCCTTTGGTCAGTGAACGCAGCTGAGTTGCATAACCGAACATTTCGGACAGCGGAACTTCAGCGTGGATCACAACGCCAGTAACGTTGGATTCCTGACCTTTGAGCATACCACGACGGCGGCTCAAGTCACCGATAACGTCACCAGTGTTCTCTTCAGGAGTCTCTACTTCAACCTTCATGATAGGCTCAAGCAGAACTGGTTTCGCTTTCTTAAAGCCGTCTTTAAACGCCAGAGAAGCTGCCAGTTTAAACGCCAGTTCAGAGGAGTCAACGTCATGGTAAGAACCGAAGTGCAGACGAACACCCATGTCAACAACCGGGTAACCAGCCAGCGGGCCAGATTTCAGCTGTTCCTGGATACCTTTATCAACGGCAGGGATGTATTCGCCAGGGATTACACCACCCTTGATGTCGTTGATGAATTCGTAGCCTTTCGGGTTAGAACCCGGCTCCAGTGGGTACATGTCGATAACAACATGACCGTACTGACCGCGACCACCAGACTGCTTAGCGTGTTTACCTTCGATATCGGTAACTTTCGCGCGAATCGCTTCGCGGTAAGCAACCTGAGGTTTACCGACGTTCGCTTCAACGTTGAATTCACGCTTCATGCGGTCAACGATGATGTCGAGGTGCAGCTCACCCATACCGGCGATAATGGTCTGGTTAGATTCTTCATCAGTCCATACGCGGAATGATGGGTCTTCTTTAGCCAGACGGCCCAGAGCCAGACCCATTTTTTCCTGGTCAGCTTTGGTTTTCGGTTCTACAGCGATGGAGATTACCGGTTCTGGGAATTCCATACGCTCCAGAATGATAGGCGCATCTGGGTCACACAGAGTGTCACCTGTAGTTACGTCTTTCAGACCGATTGCAGCAGCGATATCGCCCGCGCGAACTTCTTTGATCTCTTCACGTTTGTTAGCGTGCATCTGTACGATACGGCCGAAACGCTCACGTGCAGTTTTCACGGAGTTCAGTACGGTATCACCAGAGTTAACCACACCGGAATACACACGGAAGAAGGTCAGGTTACCAACAAACGGGTCGGTAGCAATTTTGAACGCCAGTGCAGAGAACGGCTCATCGTCGCTTGCGTGACGTTCTGCCGGAGTGTCTTTACCGTCGTCCAGGATACCGTTGATCGCAGGTACGTCGACTGGGGATGGCAGGTAATCAATTACCGCATCCAGCATCGCCTGAACACCTTTGTTCTTGAACGCAGAACCACAGGTTACCAGGATGATTTCGTT
>NZ_CABTJS010000098.1:0-3451 GCF_902485085.1 uncultured Kluyvera sp. | reverse complement strand
TCCAAAGATCCCTTTCAGAAGTACCATGTAAAACCACTGGCTAATTACTGAGCGTTCATTGTGGTTTTTATTCAGGAGATTAATCGTTGTATATAATGGGTGTCCATTGGTTTGCTTTTTGTAAAGCCAGTAGACCACAGGAATGACTGCATTTTTAGATATCAAAGACTGTGGATTGATGCCGAATCGCCTGATAAGAATAAAGGTCTCCTTGATACAGGATTTTATTTCAGACCATTGTTGTTGTATCTTACCGACCTCCTCTGAAGTGAAGTTTTTTACTTTGAACCGGACGTCAGAGTCAATAAGCATCAGGCTGGTTTTTAAGAACCAGTCTCTTTCAATATAAAAACCCATTTCATTATTCTGATAAATGTTTTTAGTTAGTTCATCCAGTTCTCTTCTGAAATCACCCTGCCAGTGCGCTACAGCTATTGACATCAGTAAGTCGGAGAACTCAAGTTTTGTCCCCCCGCTGTTCGTGCGGATGAAAACATCCAGCACATGGTCAATGTCCTGACTGCTCTCATTGAAGTAGTGGATGATGTTCTCAGTTCTTATTTTTGTATAAAGTCTCAGCAGAGTTTTTCTGGAAAACTCACTGGAAATGAGATCTCTTTTTTCGAGCTCTGGTACGACAACGTTAAATAAAATATCATCAGGGGAATCATACTGCTCGTATTTGAATATTTTGTGAAGGCAGAACCAGTGATGCTTGTTATCGGTAAGTGAATCAGTATATTGCTTGTCGGTCAGAAATCTGAAGTTGTACTTCATCATGAGCTCGTCGTCTGACTTAAGTGGCGCTGTTAAATCGACGTAAAGCTTTCTGGGCGGCAGGATACGATCATCCTGTGCCGAAGGCCACCACACCCGCGGTTGTTTATACGCATACGTTCCACACAATCCAATATATAAAGATGTGAGACGCTGCTGACCATCAATCACCGCCTTGAAATCATGAAATCCAGCATTTGTTGCTACGCAGGGGTTTTCTTCATTAAATCGCTGACAGTATTCTTTCAGGAATTCATAGAATTTGTAATCGTTTTTAATACTGGCACTACGGATATCCCACATCATGAAAGAGTTTATCGGGTAGTCTCGCATGATGGAATCAAACAGCAGACATATCTGACTGCTGCTCCAGACGAACTTCCTCTGAATTGCAGGCAGAAGATAGTGGCGTAAATTAATTGAATCTATCGCTTGTTTTATCGTTATTGCTTTTTCATACTGGCCAGCCATCATAAACCTCATATGTTATATTAGCTGGCCTATTTTAATTTAAAGCGTGTCGGTAGTACAGTCTTTGCACAAACTAATTTATGCAATGGAAAAGCTGACGGCTCGGTTTGTGTTTTTCATTCGGGTAGACTCGCATTGCGGATGCACAAAGTGATGAAACCTGTCTTGCTATATTTTTACCGAAGTTAACAAGAAGGCCGTGCTTTATTTTTTCACCCTCTGCCCTGATGCTGATGATAAAGCTGAACTGATATACGATTACCTCAATGAGGTCATTGCCAAATGTTATAATGGCGGCGTTGTTTATTTCATGTTCATAATCCCTCAGGTCAGTGTTAAGTCTTGCTGTTGCATCTACAAGTGCGTATTCTTTATCGATAATCATAACTTTCTCACTTATCATGTTAATGTGATTTAATCATCACTAATAATATGTTGTGATTTTAATTACGATTATTCGTCTGTTTTCTCCCGTAATGCATTATCTGATGAATAATGTTCATGTGGGGTAAGGCTTCCATAAAGTCAGACTGTTCAATCAGCGAAATGAGTGTGTTATCGATCTCAAACGTTGTATCCGGTAATACCTCAACCAGCCTGATTCGGGACAGGGAAATAACGAACACGCCCGATGACGTACATCCGGCAAGAAACCACTCCGCATGGCTGCAAAGCAGACGGTAGGGATGAACGGTATGGCTGACGTTTTCGTCGGTTCTGATACGCACCTGGGTCTGGTTAAGTATGGCGAGCGTCAGTCTGCTGAAATCACCGAAAAGGGTGGGTTTCTGGCGCGGCTCCGGTAGCATAATCCTGTATGGCGAGGGACGTTCCCCGTCAAGCATCAGGCTCAGCAGTTTGGCATCCATCGCGGGTAACAGACGGTCAAGATGCAGCAACCTCGCCAGTATCTTCATATCCCGTTCCGTGCGGCGACGAAAGTAATGCGAAGCAAGCTGATACACGCCGTTGCTCTGTTCAATATCAAGGTACGTCAGACGGACGTTGAAATCCCGTCGCAGCGTTCGCGTCGTCACTCCAAATTCTTCTGCCAGCGTCCCGATATGCAGCTTTTCACCCTGAAACAAACGGCTCAGGATGATGGAAAGGCGGGTTGCCAGTCTGTCATGTTCGTTTTCTTGTGTTATCAGCGTCATACATCATTTCCGAATTTAGCCGGGAAATAATGCCAGCAGTAGCGGACAGGATTTGTCCGCCCTCTGAAGTTTTTTAAAGTCTGAATACCTTAAATGTAAGTGCTAAACGTCAGTATTCTCAGGTGAATAAAGATGCTTCTGGCGCATGTAGGCAATAAAAATGCAGGATGGTAGCGTCACCCGGTATGCGGGACCGGCTAAATCAATCAGCAGCCAGAGAGAACTGAGCACCCAGCCCACGGGACCGGCAAAAGCGCCCATGGTACGCGTCAGCATGGCATTTCCTGCAACGGTCAGCCCTCTGCCTAACAGGGCTTTCGCCACACCATTTGTGACAACAAGTGCCATCTGATAGGCCGCAAACCCGGATGTTTTTATCCCCGCCTGGATTGCCATGGTCAGCAGCTCCGGTGTGGGATTGCTGTAGCCTGTCTGCAATTCTTCCGCCACAGTCTTTAGCTGGTCGGGCGTCATCTTCTCAAGACTTTTCTCCAGAATCTTCATCAGCAGATTCATTTCAATGGTTTCAACACTGGATTTGCTGTTGTAGTTCACCTTCATTTTATCGCAGGCATCGGTAAGAATTTCCCGGTACAGCACCCCTTTGCCCCAGCGGAGCAGCGTGGCAAAGCTGTTCGCCCCAAACGTCTGAACCTCGGCGGCAATGGCATCCCAGTAGCGCGGGTGGTTGGGTTTGTGTATTTGATACTGAGGATCGTAAGTCAGCGTTTCCGTGATGCGTGCCAGTCCGTCTTTCGGATCGCAGATAAGCACAGAAACCAGTAAATCCAGATCGTCACGATGGCAGTGGCGCAGAAACTCAAGGTCAGGGTCGTGTCGGTAGGTAGCCATATTTCACCTCATAGCGGATATTGGACCTGACAGTTTAATTACTCCCCCCGGACAGGACGTGTCCGGCTGATCAAGAAAAAGTAAAAAAAACCTGCCCGAAAGCAGGTTTCTGTTCACCGGATGGAGGTATAACGCGTCGGGATTACTTTCCGCGCCATTCCTTTTCCACTTTATCCGCAAAGGCATCGCACTGC